>JAHEJC010000596.1 GCA_024639065.1 Lewinellaceae bacterium
GTTAGCGGTGATGGTGGCACTTTTGGGTAGACGAAATCCTCCTAAAGTCATTTCAAAGGAGAAAGAGATGTCGGGTGTACTGGTTTTAAATGATTCCCATAATAATTGAGAGCCCAGTTTGGTGAGAAATATGGAGATGGCTGCTTTTTGTCCGTCTAAAATCGGAGCTTTACCAATACCCACTACTTGCCGGGCTAATTCTCCATTTTGTGCGGTGAATGAGGACACCAGCGCAAATCGTCCTGATTCGAAAATCACCGGGCCTTGTAAGGAGCCATTTGCATCCAGTCTCCTCAAAGCTTGTCTGGCCTCATCTATTTGGTCATCCGTCACTGCAAGCGAAACCACGGCATGTACAATTCCTCCACCGCCTACTTCTCCTATTGATGAACCGTTTGGTGTACTCGAACCATCTACATATCTCAAAAATGAAAACTCAGGTTTGCCATTGTCGTCAACCGCCAATCTGGCCTGATCAGCGATGTAATAATATTGCGACTGATCGTTCATATCTGGGAACAAAGTGAGATCACCCGCTTTTAATGGTTTATCCAGAATGATCTGTTGTGCAATTCCATTCCATGCAAATAGATTGAAAAACAATAATATTATATGATGGTATCGCATGTTATATTAGTATATTTAATTAGTAAAATGTTCCAGTGCTTTCAATACTTTATCCAATATTCTCTGGGTTGGACTTTTGATCTCCACATTAGATTTAGATTGTGGAATAAACTCTTCAGCAGCTCGAGAGAGCCGGTCAATAAATCGTCGTTCGGTAAGTTTATCTGGTAATACGGCAAATACATAATCATCGGTTAACTCTCCTTCCCAGTCCAGGGCAAGCTTCCCGTGCTCCTGATGAGTTAAAATGATCCGGTAGGCATAACCTGGTCTATCCCGGTCAACATAAATAGTTTCTTCTACCAGCGGGTTGCCTTTGGATACAGTTAGAGGTATGATAGACTCATACTCTTTTCCAAATTTCTGATATCTAAGCTGTAAAGACGCCCTTCTAATCCCTTTTCCTTTGAGTTCATCCAAGTCGGCTTCGAATTCAATGTTTCTGGGCATGATAGGTGCAGCTAAGGCTACCCCTTGCCAGTCTCCATTGATCCAATTCGGGTTGGTCGGATGGATATTACCTCCACGCAGGCTCCACTGGACTTTGTATTGGTATACATCCGAGTTTTTATCTTCTCCTCGTGCGTAAGTAAGTGCAGCTAAGGTACCTCTAGTCTCCAGGTCACCGGCATCGATGGTAATAGCATCTTGAAAATCGTTTCCAGATGATCTGCGTTTGCGTACATTAACGGTTACAAAATTTATTTCGTCTTCAAATATTTCTCTAGACTCCGCATCCAGGATAAAATTGATTTCCCGATGAGCATAAAATGGATCATTCAAATTGATTGAGTATATACATTTAGGATTACTCCTTACTTGATCATAGGTGCGCGCTAAATTCTCAACCATCTGGTGATTCAGCTTTACGGGTAATCGTATATTACTTAATTCAATACGCTTAGTTTTCCTTTTGATAGATTCATACTGATCACATCCTCTAAATGAATAAGCACCTTCAGAGTCATCGGGCCTACTGTCAGTGCTGCTTCGTTCTATCCCAGTTCTTCGATTTCCGGTTACTTCCGGAAAATCTTGGCTGGCAAAAGAGTTCAGGAAATAGTCAAAAAATGCATCTCGAATGGTTTTGATTTTTTCATCATCCACTTCACCACTTTCTTGGTATTCCAGTTTAATGACTTCTGATTCATACATGAAACTAACAATATTGCGCATAACACTTTCTCCTACGTAATATTCATAAGCACTTCCGCTTCCGCCACTACCTGCTGTGTTGCCAATAGTCTGATCAGCGACAGACCCAGCCCGGATCAACTGGCCCTGAAGATTGTTATTGTTGTTCATTTTTAGCCAAACATCGGTTGAATCTCCGTTGATTTGGTCGACTGCCATTTGAGCTGCCACCATGCCACTAAAAGAAGAAGTCGCCGAGCACCCCAAATTGGAGCCCTCCAATTCTTCTGAAATTTGAGTATATACATCTTGGGCCTGATCAAATGATCCATCATCATCTAGTTCAGCTCTTAAATAATCTTCAGCCATAGACTCAGACTCCCTCTCAAATTGGACCCAATCACAAGAAATACTGGCATTCACCGCGTCAACATAAAGGGTGTAAGTGTAGTTCATAACCAAGGAAACATCCGCAATGGATCTTGATTTTTCAAAAGTAGAAGCCAACAGCTGTGCTCCATATTTATCCAATTTAGCTGCCACGGCTGCTTTGTTGCCAGGCATAGGTGGAGCTACCCCTGAGGTAATCAAGGTGCTGGTAAATTCATCGGCATTGAGTGTAGCTGATACAATACTAAACGAGTTATCAACGGCCGATTTGAGCCTGACCGGACCACTTACTTTTGCCCCGGATGATACATTACCCAGCTTGGTATTCAATTCAGAAATTTGATCTTCTGATAGTCCCCACTCCACTAAAAAATGGGTGATCGCGCCCTGTACTCCGCCCGCATCTGCTCGCTCTTCCGTAGTATACTTAGCAAATAGAAATTCAGGAACTCCATCCTCCCTGGTAGCTAAACGTATGCTGGATGAGGGAGGTAAATAAAAAT
>JAHEJC010000239.1 GCA_024639065.1 Lewinellaceae bacterium
CCAATTTAAAAACAAAATCTTTCTTCCCAAATAATACCGCATACTGATCCATCAATCCACAATTCAGTCCCATTCTATGTTCAGTCTGCTGGGCTATTTTTGCAACTTCTCTACGGTCGATTCCCAATTGGTAAATGTTGTTTAGCCCCATTAAGTAACCGCAACAAAGTGCTGCTGATGAGGAGAGCCCAGCACCATCTGGAATATCGCCACCAAATACACAATTGATATTTTCGATCGAATAGTTTTTTTCTCTTAAAATATTGGTAGCTATCCATAGATATTGAGCCCAATGAGGAAGATCTTTACCGTCACCCTGGGTAGGGTTGAATGAGATGGACTCTTCGAAATTGAAAGCAAGAAATGAAAAGTGATCTTTTTCTGAGCCGGCACCCATAGCAAAATATAATGCCTTGTCGATAGCCCCGGGTAAGACATAACCCAGATTATAATCGGTGTGTTCGCCAATTATGTTGATTCTACCCGGAGCACGAAACATTCGGGGCGCAGAATGAAACCGGCTAATATATTCTTTTAAAATGGGTGCTGCAGTTGTCGAAATCATAAATATGATATTGAAATACGAATATAAGTGTTCTCAATCAACCATCGGAGGTAACGGGTAGATTTAGAGCCGACTCAACACGTTTTTCTTTGCCCAGTTTATGCGCTTTATTATAAAGTTTAATGTTTACAGGGTGCTCCGAATTATTGGTGACAGAAACAATCTCATTGTTTACTTCAACGGTCACAACAGATTTTTGATGTATGATTTTAAAACTATATTGATTCCACTGATCGGGAATTACAGGATTCAATACCAAAATTTGATCTTTAATGCGAACACCGGCAAACCCATATACAAATGATAGCCAGGTACCAGCCATACTGGTGATATGTAATCCATCTTCTGTATCATGGTTATAATTGTCCAAATCCAGCCTGGCAGTTCTCAGATACATTTCATAAGACTTCTCGATCTTTCCAATACTCGCCGCGAGTATGCCATGTACACATGGAGAAAGTGAGGATTCATGAACCGTAAGTGGTTCGTAAAATTCAAAGTTGCGCGTAATAGTCTCTTTGTCAAACTGATCTTCAAAAAAGTAAAGCCCCTGAAGCACATCTGCCTGTTTAATAAAGCAAGATCTCAATATTCGATCCCAGGACCAATTTTTATGAATTGGATATTCTTCTTTTGGTATACTTGATGCAGGCCTTAATTCCTTATCTAGAAAACCATCTTGTTGTAAAAAGACACTTCTCTGCTCATCATAAGGGAAATATATATTTTCCGCCTTTTCATTCCAGTTTTTAATTTCTTTCTCAGTTAATTGGAGCGATTTAATTAAGTCCAGATATTCCTGAGGATGTTCACTTTTGAACGACTCCAGTTGTGTTGTAGTAAATTTTAAGCACCACTTACAAATAAAATTCGTGTACCAATTATTGTTTACATTATTTTCATATTCATTTGGCCCGGTTACGCCAAGAATTACAAACTGTTTCTTATCCTCAGAGTAATTCATCCGTTGATCCCAAAATCTAGATACAGCAATCATAACCGGGAGCCCATTTTTTTGGACGTAAGTGTAATCTCCCGTTGCCTGCAGATAAAAATTTATAGCCTGCAACATGGCACCATTGCGGTGTATTTCTTCAAAAGTAATCTCCCATTCATTATGGCACTCTTCTCCATTCATGGTAACCATTGGATACAAGGCTGCACCTTTCTTAAAGCCCAACTTTTCTGCATTTTCAATAGCTTTTTGTAAATGCCGGTATCGGTACATTAATAATTGTTGGGCGACTTGGGGGCCACAGGAATGGTAATAAAATGGCAAACAATACGCTTCGGTATCCCAATAAGTACTACCTCCATATTTTTCTCCAGTAAATCCTTTTGGGCCGATATTCAATCTGGGATCATCACCCCGGTAAGTTTGTAAGAGATGAAAAATATTAAATCGGATACCCTGTTGTGCAGCTATATCACCGGCTATTTCAATATCAACATCCTGCCATTTTTCTGCCCACTTATCAACATGTTTTTTCCTTAATACCTTATATCCATCCCGAATCCACTCCTGAATATAATGCTGAGTGGCGGTTCTGCATTTTCCAGCATCCACGTAAAGTGAAGATTCGACCGCCACCAGTTTTTGAAAAACTACTTCCTGGCCAGAAGATAAGCTTCCATTGATCTCAAATCCTACATACCTTTCTTCTTGTTGGGTAAGTGTTTTCCAGTCTGACGCTGAAACCAATACGGCAGTGGAAGCTGCTACTTCAAAACCAGTCTTTCGGGTTCGTGCAGAAATGGTGACACCATGTTCCGAATCGAGCGATGCAAAATCTTCCCAAAACTGTTCATCATAATTTGTATCTTGATTCCATACATCGTAATCCAATCCAGATTTTAATGTCACTGGACCATGGTAATTTTGGCTGGATATCTTTATTTGGACAGCACCAAGATTTTTTTCCGAAAAACTGCAAAAGCGTTCAAATTGGATATGCAAATCACCTGTTGCGGTATGCCAGATGAATGACCGGGTCAACATTCCGGATTGCATATTTAGCGTACGTTCAAAATCTGAAATTTTGGATTTAGATAAATCAAGTGCTTCTGCTCCTGCCATGATTTTGCATTCGATCCAATGCACTCCATTCAATACTTTTGCAAAGTACTCAGGGTAACCATTTTTCCACCATCCTACTCTGGTTTTATCCGGATAGTAAATCCCAGCGAAATAACTACCAGGCAAAGTATCTCCACCATATCCTTCTTCAAAATTTCCTCTTACCCCCATAAATCCATTGCCTACACTGAAAATACTTTCGCTTACTTCACTGTTGGTAGGATCAAATCCAGATTCGATAATTTTCCATGGATCTTCCACTAAATACTTTTTCATCCTTAGCTAAATGTTTGCTTTAAATTTTTAATAAGTTGTTTTGGCGTCCATCCCTCAAAACCCTCGATCACATAATGGGCCTTTCGGAATGCCGGCGAATCTTTAGGACCTACACCAATAGCACAACATCCTGCAGCCAGGGCTGCTTTTATACCTTCTTCAGCATCTTCAAAAACGATACATTGCTGAGCAGGCAATTCAAGTTTTTCACAAGCTATTTGAAAAATTTGTGGATCAGGCTTAGATTTGGTGATATCGGTGCCATCACAAATAGCATCGAATAGTTCATTAAACTCTAATTTAGACAAAACCAATTTGGCATTTTTACTACTGGATCCCAGGCTGATTTTAATCTCCTCTTCCCTGGTTTTCTCCAAGAATGTCTTTGTCTCTGGAAGTTCATCACCTGGCGTGAGCTGGTTTACTTTCTGTAGATAACATTGATTTTTGAGTTCTGCCAGTTTTAGCTTTTCCTGATCAGCGTATTGCTTATTCGTGTGCCGGAGGATCATTTCCAGTGAATCCATTCGACCAACACCGCGCATATTGTCCAAGTCTGATTGAGAAAGTTTAATTCCGATTCCTTCGGCCATTTCAGACCAGCATTCAGCATGAAAATGAGCGGTATCTACAAGTACACCATCCAGATCAAAAATGAAGCCTTTTATTTCCAATTCAATCGTGTTTAATGCTTATCAGTAAAATCATTTCTTCGCTAAATGGTAAAGATATTGTATTTTTGACACTTATAAATTATTCAGCGTGGAAGAAATTAAAAATTCAACCTGGAAGCCAATCAGTTTGGAGCATAAACTGGCTTTTTCGGTAGACTGTGTGATATTTGCCTATGATGAAACGAGTCTGAAAGTTTTACTCATAAAATGTAACATGCCTCAATTCAAAGGTCAATGGTCATTAATGGGAGACTTGGTTTCGGTCCAGGAAGATATTGAAGATGCTGCTAAACGGGTGATGGGAAAATATACCTCCTATGCCCATTATTCGCTGGAGCAAGTTTATACATTTGGCAGTGTGAATCGACACCCTTTAGGTCGGGTTATATCTACAGCTTATTATACTCTATTCAAATTTGGAGAAGAGAGCCTTCGACAAATTGATTCTGATCATCAATGGTTTGAAGTAAAAGATGTAAAGGGTTTGGCCTTTGACCATGATTTAATCTTAGAAGAATGTATTAATAAAATCAGAAAATCACTGCGGCAGTCACCCATAGGATTTTCATTTCTACCGGAGAAATTTACTTTGTCACACTTACAGAATTTGTACGAAGTCGTTTTAGATATACAGCTTGACAAAAGAAACTTTAGACGTAAATTAAAGAAACTGGATTTACTGATTGATACGGGTGAAACGCAACGGGAAGTATCTCATCGCCCGGCAAAATTATATCAGTTTAATTTTAAGAAATATCGACAAAAACATTTGTCGGGAATTCATTTCGAAATATGATCGACATTCATTCAAAATACTTTAAGGCATGATTAAAAAGCTTATTTGCTCATGTTTATTTATACTCTTTGTTTTTTCTTCAAATAGCCAGAACATAGAAAGAGTTGAGCCACCATTTTGGTGGGTAGGCATGCATAATCCTGCGTTACAATTAATGGTATATGGAGAGAACATTGCTGATCTTAGACCTGCTGTAAGTGCCAAGTTTATTGATTTGAAGGTGGTTCACAAGCTTTCTAGCCCTAATTATCTATTCATTGATTTAGTGATATCGAGAGAAGCTCTCCCCGGAGATTTTATGATTAAATTCTATGAGGGAAACGAAATGGTCCTTGAATACAACTATACTTTGCTACCCAGAAGAGACGATTCAGCTAATCGCAAAGGATTTGATAATTCGGATGTGATGTACCTGGTTACTCCTGACCGATTTGCAAATGGAAATCCCTCTAATGATGAACTAGAAATCTATCAAGAAGGTAAAAACCGGGAGGCGGAGTATGGACGTCATGGCGGTGATATTCAAGGCTTGTCAGATCATCTGGATTATATTCAGGATATGGGGTTCACTGCACTTTGGTTGAATCCAATTCTTGAGAATGATCAACCCCAGTGGTCTTATCACGGGTATGCCACTACCGATTATTATAAAGTTGATGAACGCTTTGGAACCAACGAAGAATATGTTGCTTTAAGTAAAAAAGCTTCGCAAATGGGTGTTAAAATGATTATGGATATCATTGTAAACCATTGCGGATCGGAACACTGGTGGATGCAGGATCCGCCTTCCTCAGATTGGATCAATTATTATGATCAGGAATATATACAATCCAACCATCGTAAGATAACTTTAGTAGATCCTTATGTGGCTCCGTTAGACCGTGAACATATGGTCAAGGGATGGTTTGTTCCCGCTATGCCGGACTTGAACCAGGAGAACCCGTATTTGTCAACCTATTTAATACAGAACACGATCTGGTGGATTGAATATGCTGATTTAGCTGGAATTAGGCAGGATACTTATTCGTATCCACACCGCAAGTTTATGTCGGATTGGACGTGTGCGATTATGGATGAATATCCTCTATTTAATATTGTTGGGGAGGAGTGGGTGGAAGATGCTGCCATTATATCTTACTGGCAACGCGGTAAAAGTAATCATGATGGATATACATCTTGCTTACCCAGTCTAATGGATTTTCCCATGACCATGAATATGCACAAAGCATTAATTGAGGAAGAAGGGTGGAGGACCGGATTGAATCGATTGTATGAAAGTTTAGGCAATGATTATCATTATCCTGAACCAGATAATCTGGTCATTTTTCCTGATAATCATGATATGAGCAGAATCTTCACCCAGGTAAATGAAGACTATGGATTATACCAAATGGCGTTGGCTTACATTCTCACTATGCGTGGGATTCCACAATTATATTATGGAACAGAAATCTTAATGGCCAATCCTGGATCTGAAAGTCACGGAATCATTCGGTCAGATTTTCCAGGTGGTTGGGCAGGCGATGAAATAAATGGTTTTAAGGAAATTGGATTGACATCTGCTCAATTGGATGCGAAAAAATTTATCAAAGGTTTATTACAGTGGCGCAAAGATAAATCAGTCATTCATGCTGGTAAATTGATTCATTATATTCCTCAAAAAAGCATGTACGTATTTATTAGGTATGATCAGGATGAAATTGTCATCACGATACTCAATAAAAATAAAGAAGCCAAACAGCTGGAGCTTGACCGCTTCAAAGAGATTATAAGTGCAAAAACCAAAGCGCTAAATGTGATTACAGGGGAAAAATTTGTGCTTGGAAACAGCTTGGATGTGCCGGCTTGGAGTCCTATGATTTTGGAATTAACCAATTGAAATAATATTTACTAGTAGATGATTTTAGACTATTTAATAAATACACTCACAATTTTACTGCTTTTAAATCCGGTTATTCATGATTCCATAAATGATTGCGCCTTAAATTCAAGTACTGAATCGGTCGTACTTCGTACTATTGAGGAATCGGCACACAATGCGGGCCCCATTGTTTGGACCGAACCGGCATTCGCAACGCAACTTGACGACATTACGTTATTTTATGATGCCTCAGAAGGGAATGGGGCCTTAAAAGATTTTGAGGGAGCTGTATATGGGCATATGGGATTAATTACAGATCAAAGTACTAGTTCAGCTGATTGGAAATATGTAATCGGTAACTGGGGAACGGCAGATACCCGGACACGAATGAATAAGGTGGGTGATAATCTTTACTCGCTAGAATACAATATTACTGACTTTCATAAAGTGCCCACGGATATGAATGTGCTACAATTGACCTTTGTCTTTCGCAGCGAAAATGGAAGTGTGGTCGGGAGGGATACAGATGGATCCGATATTTATTTGGATATTTTTCCAGCCGATTTTGGATTACAAATCCTCCTTAATTCTCCTCAAAAAAAGGATGAGATAATACGATTAGGAGATAGTTTGCTCATTGAGGCTGAATTGAGTGAGTTTGCTTTCTTGGAAATAGAAAATAATGGTGAAACCATTTTTGCCGATACGACAGACGGCACTTCACTAAAGGTTCAGGGTGCTAAACTAGGTAGTAATTTATTAGACTTCACTGCAAGTAATCAAGATACTATGGTCTTTATATCCGTAGAGTATTTAGTTTTGGATACTATGGAGCTTCTGGTTGATCCACCTCTTGGATTACAAAATGGCATCAACTATACTTCGGATTCTAGCTTCATCTTTCAATTGTTTGCCCCTTCGAAGGATCATGTATTTCTGCTCACCAATGCCAATTCATTTTCAGCCGATCCGGGTTTTCAAATGCAAAAATCTTTGGATGAGAGTATTTTCTGGGTTGAATTACCAAAAACTAAATTCGAAGATGGCAATAATCTATACCAATATTTGGTAGATGGAAATATCAAAGTTGCTGACCCTTATTCTGAAGTGGTTTTAGACCCGAATAATGATTTTAATATTGATCCATCTGTAATGGTTGAATTGCCAGCCTATCCGGAAGAAACAGCATCCGGTATTATCACGGTATTTGATTTGGATCCGAACCAAGGATATCAATTTATAACTAAAGGATATCAAAAACCGCAAAACCAGGACTTGATTATTTATGAGCTGTTGTTGAGAGATTTCTTGAAAGATCATAGCTATACTTCTTTGATCGATACCCTGGATTATTTGGAAAGATTAGGGGTGAATGCCATTGAATTAATGCCCATCAGTGAATTTGAAGGCAATGAGAGTTGGGGTTATAATCCCTCCTTCCACATGGCTGTAGATAAATACTATGGCTCGAAGGATCAGCTAAAGGAATTTATTGATGCAGCGCACCAGCGTGGTATTGCAGTTATTCTGGATGTAGTATTTAATCATACCTTCAGTCAAGGCCCGCTGGCCCAATTATATTGGGATCCGGTGGCCTTTAGGCCCGCAGCAGACAATCCTTGGTTGAATCAGGTTGCCCGCCATCCATTCAACGTAGGATATGATTTTAATCACCAATATGCTGGCACAAAATCCTGGGTAAAACAGATCCTAAGTTATTGGATGAATGAATTCAAGTTTGATGGTTTTCGTTTTGACTTATCCAAAGGGCTTACTCAGAAATTGTCTTCTGATGATTCAGTATTTAGGGTTTACGATCCGAGTCGAATAGTTATTCTAAAAGACTATGCGGATCATATCTGGAGTAGTGATTCGAGTGCGTATGTGATACTAGAACACTTTGCCGATAATCGCGAAGAAACAGAATTAGCGAATTATGGGATGTTGTTATGGGGCAATATGAATCATGATTTTATTGAGGCTGCGAAAGGTTCCAGAGTTAATCTACGATGGGCTGATTATATTGAAAGAGGGTGGGCTGAACCTCATTTGATCACCTACATGGAAAGTCATGATGAAGAGCGCTTAATGTATCGAGTGCTGAAGGACGGTGATGGTGAGGATGGATATAATACCCGAAATCCCAATACAGCTTTACAACGCAGTGCTGCCGCTCAAGTGATTAATTTCACCATACCAGGACCAAAAATGATCTGGCAGTTTGGTGAATTAGGTTATGATTTTTCTATCAATCGATGTGTTAATGGCTCGATTAATAATGATTGCCGTTTGGATCCTAAACCCATCCACTGGGATTATGCTGAGGACATTCAGCGTAAAAAACTATTTGATGTTATTGCTGGTTTAGCCCACCTAAAAGCAACCTATCCAACCTTTGCAACCGGGGATTTTGTTTTTGATGATAGTAATCAATCCATTAAATCGGTCCGCCTTAATCATCCGGAAATGGATGCGATTTCCCTGGTCAATTTCAGAGTAATCGAATCTAACATCATTCCTAAATTTCAATATCCGGGCATTTGGTATGAATACTTTACGGGTGATAGTTTGGAAGTTATCAATGTGGAAGACAGAGTCCTTTTACTACCAGGTGAATATAGAATATATACATCAAAGCGAATTATGCCTCCAATCGGGTTCACCACAAGTGTGTCGGCGGTACGCAAACCGGTTAAGGTAACTGTTTATCCAAATCCAATGAAAGGGCAATCACTTCAGGTAGTGTTACCTGAAAACGAAAACGTGTTTCAAGCAGCTATTATCAACGTGGACGGGATTCACAAATTCTGTTCGTTTACGCAAGATGGTAATTCTGTTCAACTTAGTGTCGACGAACCACTCTTATCGGGTTTTTATATTTTACAATTGCGTACTTCGACTGATTATTACATAGCAAAATTTGTAAAGTAGTATCTCCTTGTTTTCGAAGCTAATCATAATGTACTGCAGTATCATCTTTATGTGGAATGGGGAAATAATTTTTAACAAATCCTAAATCCTATAAACTTGAGTAGAGGACTTGAGAATATTTTGGCAATCACCATTGCTATATTACCCATCAACATCATCATGATTGTATATAGACTTGGTCAAACAGAAAATTTTTCGACGCTGGATATGATTAAATATCCGCTTATTTTTGGAGGGATATCCATTCTACTCATTCTGTTACTGAATAAATATCTAATAAGAGACACATTTCAAAGTACATTTAATTCAGGCCAAGGCTCCTTTGTTCAAGATATATTGAAAGGGATATTATTGACTGCTATCTATTTTATCATGTTCTATCTAGAGCGACAAACGATCTATCAATGGATTCCTCAAGAAACACCTAACACAGAAATTTTTGATGCGATCAAAGAACTTGCGCATAACCCTCTTTTAATGTTAATCTGGTTTGGACCTGTGTTGTGGATAGGGGTCGCCTTATTCGAAGAATTGTCCAGAACATTTATGCTCAAGTGTTTATGGAATATCAATCCAAATCAAAGTTGGCAGATTACAGCAATCTTTCTCACCTCCATGCTCATAGGATTCGCACATTTATATCAAGGAG
>JAHEJC010000019.1 GCA_024639065.1 Lewinellaceae bacterium
GATATACCCAGTTGAAAAATGATCAATTCAAGAATACCGTTTGGCAAGGCAATATTGGTTATCTATCGCTTGGTTTTCCTTTATTCAATCCAATCAACGAGATTCTTGAACGAAAAGTCAGATCCTTATACTGGGGTATGAATATGTCCTTAATGCCTTATACCAATGTAGGGTATGATATCAATAATATTGAAAATTTTGAGGAGGTTGGAGATGTTGAACGTAAGTATGTCGGATCCGGAGGAACGTATAAATTTATGTGGGGTAATGGTTTTAAATATAAAAATGTATCTTTTGGACTTAATCTTGGATATCTATTTGGTCAACTCTATTTCGATAGGGAATTAAATTTTTCAGATACCCAAGCATACCGGGATGAATTGAATGATAAAATTAGTGTGAAAGGATTTGTGTGGAATATTGGCCTTCTATATGATCTGTATTTGGATAAAGATGTGTTTGAAGATGGAAGGTCACCTAAGAAACGTATCACTTTTGGATTTTATGGTAATAGTCAAAGTAATTTTAATACTAAATCCAATTCATTGTATCGGCGAATTTTTAATTTTGATAATATTTCGATCGCAGATACCATATCCTCAAATACCGATTTAGTGGGTTCTGGAATTTTACCTGGTGAATTGAGTTTTGGCATTAATTACCGGGATGGATTGAAGTGGCGAGCAGGAATTTCAATTTCAACACAAGGATGGAGTAAATATGAAAATTCGGCTAAGAAGGAATTTTTACAAGACAGTTGGCGTTTATCATTGGGAGTGGGATACAGACCAGATATAAACGCTTTTGAAAGTTTTTATAAAACGGTCGACTACCGTGGTGGCATCTTCTTTGGAACAGATCCCAGGTCTGTGGATCAGGAACAATTGAAACATTATGGAATGACGATTGGAGTAGGAATACCCTTTTTTGTGCAACGTAAAATTTCATTTTTAAATTTAGGCGTTGAAATTGGACGATTGGGCATTAAACAGTCTATTCAAAACACATACGCTAAATTTTCTTTTGGTTTTACGCTGAACGATGATGAATGGTTTCTTAAACGAAAATTCAATTAACAATGAAAAAACTTATTTCTGGCATTTTTATTTTAACTTTTGTAATTAGCAGCAGTTATTTATTTGGTCAATGTGAGAATTGGACAGCTTTGGACGCTGGCAATAAAGACGAAGCTGAAAATCTACACGTTACTTACCGCGACTACATCAAAACTAAAAACTACGATGAAGCATTTTCATCCTGGCTCCAAGTATTCGATCTCGCTCCAGCTGCAGATGGAAACCGCGATTGGCATTTCAAAGATGGTATTGCCATATATAAACATAAGTTTGAAAAAGAATCGGACGCAAATAAGAAAAAAGAGTATAAAGACAAGATTCTTGAATTGTACGATCAATGCATTAAATGCTATGAAGCTAAAGCCATCAAAGTGGCTAATTGCGCTGGCGAAAATTGTATAAAAGAGAAAATGGGTCATCTCTATGGAGAGAAAGCCTTTGACATGTATTATACGCTGAATACACCTTATTCACAAACCCTTGCTGCTTTAGATCGTTCAACCCGATTTGCCGGAGATAATACATTGTATACAACTTTCGCACCTTATGCTAATATTGTAGTATATGAATTTCAAAAAGAAGGTATGTCCAAAGAACAAGCCAGAAACATCCATACCAAACTAAATGAAATTGCTGAACACAATATCGAATCAAATGAAAAATATAGCGATTACTATAAACAAGCCCAGGAAGCAATGAATGCCAAGTTCAGGGATATCGAAGATGAAATATTCGACTGTGATTATTTCCAAAAAAAGCTGGAACCTGAATACCGTGAAAATGAAGATAATCCTGAGATCGTAAAGTATGTATATAATAAATTACTGCAACAAGGCTGTGACAAAGACAATCCTCTATTGGTAGAACTCCAGGGAAAATGGGAAAAATATGCGGCTGAAGAAAACGCCAAAAGGCAAGCGGAATTTGAAGCCAATAACCCAGCATTTGTTGCTAAGAAACTTTACGATGATGGGGATTTTGAAGGCGCCATAGCTAAATATGAAGAAACCATCGCCGATGAATCTGACCCCGCGATACAAGCTGAATACCACTTTCGCATTGCATCTATTAAATTTAGAAAGATGGACCAATACTCAGCAGCTCGGCAAAGTGCAAGAACAGCAGCCCAATTAAGACCTGATTGGGGACGACCATTTATTTTAATTGGTGAAATGTACGCTCAATCAAGTTCGTCCTGTGGGGATAATCCATTTGAAAGAGGGCTTGCGGTCATTGCCGCCCTGAATAAATGGTCTCAGGCGAAATCCGTCGATCCATCAATAGCCGAGGATGCGAATGATTTGATTAATCGATATAGTAAATACAAACCCCAGAAAGAAGATGTTTTTATGCGCAAAGCAAATGGAAAAACTTTTACAGTACCTTGCTGGATAGGCGAGTCTGTCAAAGTAACGTTATAAAGTTAACTGTAGATAATAAACTTATCAAGAAAAGCTTCGTCCTATGGACGAAGCTTTTTAATTTTATACAAATTATTCTTTCTTGATTATGAAATATCTAGTACTTACCATCATTAAATTTGCTTGCTTATCTATTTTATTGATAACCTGTACACCCAAGGCTACCCAGCCTGTTTCTGACATTATTGCGGAGGACAAACCAAAGATAATTCCTGCAGGACCTTGCTCCAATTGGTTTGAAACTGGAAAACAGGACTATGCGGAAACTGAACATGTATTGTATAGAGATGCTTTGAAAAGAAAAGAATATGACTTCGCTTATAAACATTGGAGGAATGTTTTTGCGATAGCTCCTATGGCTGATGGTAAGCGCCGAACTCATTTTGAAGATGGTATTTCCATCTTCAATGCTTTCTTTGAATTAGCAGATAGTGAAATTGATAAAAAATCATATGTTGATTCGATTATGTTGGTTTATGATCATATGAGATTATGCCTGGGAGATGAAATTAATATTGAGGGACGCAAAGGATTTGATTACTTCTATAAGTATAAGGAGTATATCGATGATGAAACAATTTATAATCTTTTTAAAGCTTCCATAGATAAGTATGATTTAAAAACGGATTACTTTGTACTTAATCCATTTACTGCTCTATTGGTCCAGCGTTATGCTCAAGAAGAAATTAGTATAGAGGAAGCTCAGCACTATACCCAAAAAATCAATGCAATTCTGACACAAGGATTGGCAGATTGTGAAGGAGACGAAGGATGTGAACCTTGGAAAATCATCGCCGATTATACACCTAAACGATTAGAGGAATTCGAAGGAGTCAAAGGATTTTATGATTGTGTATATTATCATGACAAGTATTATAAGGAATTCTTGGAAATGTCAGAAGACTGTGACATTATTCAGGAAGTCCTGGCCAGATTTAAGTTTGGTGGTTGTGGGGATGATGATGAAAAAGTCATTGAGCTTAGGGAAGCACTAAGCAATAATTGCCGGGTTGCTTCCACAGAACCAGGACCGTTAAGATTAGCTTATAATGCCTATCAAAATGGAGAATATAAAGAGGCTGTAGACCAATTTGAGCAATTCGTTAATCAAACAGATGATCCAGAAAAGAAAGCTAAATATTTATTACTCATAGCAAAAATCTATTACGCTAATTTCAAAAACTTTCCAGTTTCAAGAAAGTATGCGCTACAAGCTGCTGCTCAAAAAGGCAATTGGGGAGAACCTTACGTCCTTATCGGAAAATTATACGCTTCTAGTGGACCTCTGTGCGGTACTGGAAGAGGATTTAATAGCCAACGAGTAGTTTGGGCAGCCATCGATCAATTCAATATTGCTAAGCGGATTGATCCTTCCGTTGCTCAAGAAGCCAATAAATGGATAAATCAATATGCTCAATATATGCCAGACAAAGGGGACCTTCATATGATGGGTATCAAGGAGGGAAGTAAATACACTATACCCTGTTGGATAAATGAAACCACCACTGCAAGAGGGAAAAAAGGTTAGTTGAGGTAAATTTGATAAAGGTCATTCTTAACGTTTTTTATCGATATAACGAGGAATTTAATCTGCCGGGTCAGCTTGTTTTTCTGCTTCAATTATTGAGTTTAATTTATTAATTATCCAGGACTTGCTTTGGACACCTGGCGCATTAAAATATTCGGCTCCTTTACAATAAATCATGATAGTGGGAACTCCCATAATGGAAATCTTTTCCAACAGTTTTGTATTCCTATCTACATCAATTTTCACAATGCGGATTTTGTCACCTAGTTCCTTTTTAACTTCTGACAGTATAGGTCCAAAAGTTTTGCAAGGACCACACCATTCAGCATGAAAATCAATTAATATTGGTATTTCAGATTGTTTGAGGTCATTAAAAGTTGATTTGGACATCGGATATATTCTTTTTACTCAATTTAGCTACATATTCAATAAAACAGTTTCTCTATGGATAAAAAGATTAGTTTTACAGCAGAAAAATTTTAAAATTTATGATAATTCGGACCTTTTCAATGATCTTTTTCGCTTTATCTATCCTGATGTGCTCTAATTCTAGTAGTGAAAGTGATACTAATACTAACCAGCCCTCTAAAAAGTTATCGGAGCGAGACCTCGGATCCTTGTTTAGCTATTATACGCCGAACCCGAGCTCTCAGCAAGAGAAAGATGAAAATTTAATTATTGAACATTTGATTGAAAATAAGATCGATGCAGAAAGAAGAGGAAATGGAATATATATTATCATAGAAAAACAAGGTGATGGTGATCCGGTTCAGCGAACCGATCGACTAGTTACTCATTACGAAGGTTCATTTTTGGACGGTAAGATTTTCGATTCTAGTTATGAAAAAGATAGACCTATTATAAGGAGTCCGCGACAAGGTATCAGAGGATGGCAATTAGCTTTACAAGAATTAAACATTGGAGGCAAATGTACCGTATTCATTCCATCTACCTTAGGATATGGAGTTAATGGGTATCCACCACTTATACCACCACATTCAAATCTAAAGTTTAATATTGAAATATTAAGTAAGGAAGAAGATCCAGTAAGATAAATAGTGTTATCGTCTATAGTGCACCGAAATGATCAATAATTTTTTCAGCTAGTTCCATCCCAATTCGGGCTTGAGCCTCATCGGTACTAGCACCTATGTGTGGTGTGACGCTTATATTTGGATGATTTAAAAAGTCTTCTCTTGGTGAAGGCTCATTCATGAATACATCAATACCGGCCGCTCTGACCTTTCCAGTAGCTATTCCATTTGCCAAAGCATCTTCATCGATTGCACCTCCTCTGGCCGTATTAATTAGGATTACACCATCCTTCATTTGACCGATTTCTTCCGTGCCTAAAATGGCTTTGCCCCCTTTAAAAGGAACATGAATACTTATAATGTCTGCTTTGCTCAACATTTCCTTCATTCGGACGGTCTCAAGTTTCAAATTTAATTTTACTTCACTAGGTTTGTAAAGCTCGATATCAACTTGAGCTTCATCTACGATTAGGTCTACTGGAATAACCTGCATACCTAAGGCTACAGCAATTCTGGCTGTCTCTTGTCCAATTCTACCTAAACCTATTATCCCTATAGTTCGTCCTCGTACTTCAAATCCTTTTGATAATTGTTTCTTGAGCTCTTTGAAGTCAGCTCCTCTTGGAAGTTCCCGATTGCTAATATGTAAGCCCCGTGCGAGTGAAAAAATATGAGCGAAGGTAAGTTCTGCAACCGATTTGGATGAAGCGGCTGGTGTGTTGTACACCTTGATTCCTTTTTCAACAGCATAATCCACGTCTATGTTATCCAGCCCTACACCACCACGGGCAATCACTTTAAGATTAGGACATAAGTCGATTAAATCTTTTCGAACTTTAGTTGCACTGCGTACACAGATCGCATCATATTTGTTCAATTTTTTACCAAGCTGATCCTGAGGAATTTTTTCTGTATGCACTTCAAATCCTGCTTCTTCCAATAATAAAATTCCATCCGTATGAATACCGTCGTTTGCCAAAATTTTAATCATTTGCTATATTGATTTTATGGTACAAAGAAACGGCAAATTGAGCGAAATTAATATAGTCGAATAAGAATCGATAGATAATTCTAAAGAAGGTATGAAGGCAAAATAAAATAGGGTAGGGTTACTATTTTGAAAGATTATTCCTCTTTGCCCAACATACCAATAGACGGTTTTGAGCGATCAAAATTAATAAGTGATTTAGATTGTTTTAGAGCTATTCTTCCTGATTAATGCGATCCAACTTTTCTTGTAAATATTCTAGTTGTTCCTTTAATTCTTTATTGGATTCTTCTAGCCGTTCAATCTTCTGTTTTAATTGGTACACTTCTTTGTTATCTCCGCCGGTATCATTTGGTGAGGTACTTTTCCCTTTACCCCATTGATCGACTCGCAACAACTTTTTGAAATTATCAATCCCATCTTCCCCATTAATGTAAGAGGCTCCTATATAGGTAAGTGGAGCCAAAATGATTAGAATAATGAAGAGGCGTGCACACCCTGTTTTTTTATATTTATTTGCCATGATTGTCTACCTTGCTTAATGATCAAAGATAAGTGATCCTATACAATTTTGGTTATATTTTCTACTGATGGCTTGATATGCAAGATAAAATTCCAAATTGAAGGATCTGGGAATTCATCTCCGATGACATATTTATGATCTTTCGATAAGTTGCTTGCGCCAGACGGCCGGTAAGTTAATTGATATTACTTAAATTGCGAGTTATGAATTCCTGTAGTGGTTTTAAACGTGCCACCATCGCACCGGCAACGTAATAAGTAGAAGGATTTCCTGGAATAATATCCGTGACCCGCCCTCTCAAATTGACAGGACCTATTGCTCGCCATTTGAGATCAGTCAAATATTGGTGAGATTCTTGTGAGTCAAGATGATAGGTAAGACCACGACCAAAGGCTGGTAAAGGAAAAGTTTTTCATCATTGTGAGCATTTATTGGTCTTAGCAATCACAAAAAATCTTTTACTCTAGACACTGGAGAATTAAAAATGGTTCACAGAGGTTTTTTAAAAACGACTAAGACCTAAAAGTTGGTCACTGGGTTTTAGAAACGGTTACGAACCTGTTCATGGCCTAATAATCTATCTTTTCTCATTTCTGATACTACAATTTGTCAAATCTTTATCTTTCTCATCCCAATGAAACTTAGTCTTAAAATCTGAATCCATTTGGGATTACTTTGTGTTTGGTGAAGTTACTTTATAAATATCTACAGGTTTTTCTTTGCCTTTCAGTTTAATATTACTTACTTTCTCCATAATAAACCTATGGTTTTGCAGAATTGAAACCAACTGATCTGTAATAGCAAGTTTTGCACCTATTTCCCCACAAATTTTTTCTACTCTTGAGGTAGTATTTAAAACATCTCCCGAGAATTTAATCGATTTTTTGATCTTTCCCATTTCTCCAATAATAACTTTACCACAATGCACTGCAGCTTTAAATTGAGGAACTAGACCATATTTGTTTAGATACCGTTGTTGTTGTTTGGTGATTTCTTCTTCAAATTCATGGAAGCAACTTAAACACCTGGTTTCTGATATTCCGGTTGGGATCGTCCATGAAATTACCACCAGGTCACCTACATACTCAACAACCTCTCCTTTGTTACGGACAATAACATGGGCAATGTCATGAAAGAAATCATTTAAGAATTCATAAAACTTTTGATTTCCTAGTTTTTCTGCAATCAGGGTGGAATCATTCAAATCGAGAAACATGAAAATGCGGTTTTCTTCCTTTGGGTTAAAATATTTTCCAGTAAAAATTTTCCACATTTCATTTGGACCAAATCGCTCTGATAATTGTAAAATAAACGAGGAAAGAATGGCCAGAATCAGATAGGGTAGTACGGGGTGCCAGAAGGCAGTAGAAAAAATAAAGGCCCCAACTTGCTGCCAGGTGACATCATCAAAAATATTTCGAGAGGATAAAATACTATTATAGAAAGCAGACACTAAAACGATAAGCACAAACATAATGGTCGCATAAATTACAAACTTCTTAAGCACAGCTACCCAAAATTTCTGCCGGGAAAATTTTTGCTGAAAATAGAAAAGCTCTAATAAACCAAATAGTAAGCCTCCAAGGCCTAATGCAGAAATAGCAGCTACCATGTTTTTTGATAAACTGTAATCTTGCATGGGTTCCGTCATATAGATTCCTGGGTAATTCGCCAGGAAAAAATATTCATAAAAAGTAATCAGAATTCCGGCTAGAATCCAAATTACAGTGATTGTAACAAGCAATACTATTCTGTTTTGCACATGCATATTCGATATTTATATATTAAATTGACGTTACCAATTGAGAATTAGTTGCCTACAAAAAATAGATATCTGAAAATCTAAGATACTATATTGACCTCGCTGAATTAGTAATAATTGGAATTATACTGATAGTCAGAAGAACTGTGGTAGTAGTCGCATTGAACGCTATGACTTATTTTCGTTTCTCAAAAAGTGTTTTAGATTGAATATCCTATCTTATAATGTAAATTACTTTAGTAATCTTAAAGACAGATCTATTTACGGATATATGAAAAAATTGATCTTAAGCTGCATCCTGCTGGCTTTACTATTTCTCAAAAATAATCTACCAGGTCAATCACCTGTATCCGAGCCCTTGTCAGCACCGCATTTGGAAGTCGGTTATCCTTTTATTCAAAATTACGAACCAGAAGATTATCAAGCGTTTGATCAAAATTTTGGAATTACTCAAGATAGCCTTGGGATCATGTATTTTGCCAATGGAGATGGTGTTTTGATTTACGATGGAGTGAAATGGACCTTAATCCCAATGAAGAATAATGGACTAGTTTATGCGGTCGAATGCAGTCTAGATCAGACTATTTATGCATCCGGAAGTTCAGAGATGGGATATTTGGCAATAGATTCCACGGGTCAACTTTCGTTTATTTCATTACTCGATCATTTGAAAGATGGGGAAGAAAACATAGGGACTATTCGTAAAATTTTATCTACATCTCAGGGGATTTACTTTCTTTCCAACCATACCCTTTTTAGGTGGTTTGAACATGAGTTGGTGACTTGGAAGGCGGATAAGGAAAATTTTCTGGGGTTATTTAATATGAATGATCAAGTGACTATTTCCTTAAGAGGTGGAGGTCTGATTAATCTTCAAGAAGGGAAATTAGTCCCATTGCCCGGTTTTACAAATTTCAAAGGAAACATAAATAATATTGTCCCTTTCGATAAATCCAAATGGCTTGTGGGTAGCTATTTCAGAGGACTATTTGTATATGATGGGTATACCTTGCTGCCATTTGAAAATGAACAGAATGATTATTTTAAGAATAAAAATATTCGAACGATCACCCTGCTTCAGGACTCATCGTTTGCCATAGGAACTTTAGGAGGCATTAAAGTAATTGACCGAACAGGTAGACTGTGCATGTCTATTAATGATAAGAATGTTATACCATCACAAAAAGTTTTCGCTCTTTACCAGGACCGTAGTGGTTTACTTTGGGCCGGATTAGATTATGGAATATCTAAGATTGAATACCCTTCAGGTTTTTCAATTTTTGATAAGTCGAATGGCTTGGAAGGGGTTGTTGAGCGAGTAATTAGACACCAGGATAATATTTATGTCGGGAGTGAATACGGATTGTTTGTTTTAGATTATAATCACGATGATGGTAGCGCCTTTTTCAAACAAGTACACCACACAGATCATTTTGTAAATGATTTGCTGGCAATGGAAGATGAATTACTATTTACGACGGACCAGGGCCTATTCGCTTTAAAGGAAGCAACGGTAAGGCAGATTAGTCAAAGAGTGACCAACTCGCTCATTCGATCGACCATAGATTCCAATCGGGTATTCATTGGGTACCAAGATGGCGTCTTTGCTTTGTACTTTGATGGAAACCAATGGATTGATGAGGGAAGAATAGAAGGCATCAATGGGGAGGTGTATGCAATAGTGGAGTTATCTAATGGAGATCTATGGATGGAAACATCGGTAAACTCAATATGGAATGTTTCTTTTGAAAGTATACAGAAGGCGATGTCCCTGGAAGATCCTATGGTGGAGGTTTTTTCAAGTAAACAAGGCTTACCTGATGAATTAGGTCGGCTTTTTTCACTTAACCAAGAAGTGTACTTCAGAGAAATTTATGGAGATTACATGTATAAATTTGATCAAAGTGCGTCAACATTTTATAAAGACACCAGTATTGGATCTCTGTTGGGTCTGCAGGAGAAAATTATAAAAGTGAGAATGGTGGATGATGCTGAAAATCTGTGGTTTGATCTTTTTGATAGCATTGGTCATAGCGGATACAAAATGGTAGCTTGGAGAGTAAATAATGGCTCCTATCATTTGCAAAATTTAAATCAAGAGCGGATTTATGATTTTACCGGAAAGAGCATGTATCCTGAGCCCGATAAGAAAATCACTTGGAACCTGGGTAAGAAATTGATTGTGCGGCAAGATTTAAATTTGCCAGTATCCAGGAAAAAATTTTATGCACTCGTTCGGTCAGTGACCTATCAGCACGATTCATTGATCTATGCGCGTGCTTCCCGTACAGGTAATCGTGAAATTTCTGTGGTACTACCATTCAAAAATAATAGTTTTCGTTTTGAATATGCAAGCCCAACCTATTATAATGAGCAGGGAAATAAATTCCAATATTATCTGGAAGGCTATGACCCAGATTGGTCAGCATGGACTAATGAGACACAAAAAGACTTTACCAATTTGCCTGAAGGAACATTTAAGTTCCGTGTAAAAGCTAAAAATATATTTAACGAAATCAGTGAAGAAGATGCTTTCTCCTTTTCAATCCTTCCGCCTTGGTATAGGACTTGGTGGGCCTATTTACTCTGTGGACTAGGTGGATTGGTAGGAATTTACACAATTGTTCGATGGCGTTCTGAACAGTTAACCAAAGAAAAAATTTTATTAGAAAAAACGATTTCCGAAAGGACCGAGGAGCTTAAAGAACGCAATGCAATGTTAGGCGAACAAAAGAATCAACTCGCTCTGCAAACAGAAAAGCTTAAAGAAATGGACCAGATGAAATCAAGGCTTTTTGCTAATATTTCACATGAGTTCAGGACGCCGCTCACCTTGATCAAAGGTCCTCTAGATCAATTAAAGAGATATCCCGAAAGTCATTTGGACGAAGCCAGAATTAACATGATGCAGCGGAACGCAGATCGATTACTTCGATTGGTTAATCAACTATTGGACCTTTCAAAGTTAGATGCTGGTAGTTTGAAATTGAATCCGACGGAAGGAAACCTTTTCCAATGCATCCGGACTACTGCAACCGCTTTTAGTTCTCATGCCGCTGAACGTAATCTGGATTATCAGATTCATATCCCTGCAAATAACGTGTGGGCTTCTTTTGACCGTGACAAAATTGAAAAAATTGTATATAACTTATTGAGTAATGCATTTAAATTTACCAGTGATGAAGGGTCAATAATTATCTCCACAGCATTCAAAAAAGATCAACTTAATCTTGAAATCAAAGATACTGGTAAGGGTATTCCCAGTAAAGACTTATATAGAATATTCGACCGCTTTTATCAGATCGATGATAGCACCTCTAAAAGTCAGGAAGGGTCGGGAATCGGTTTGGCATTAGTGAAAGAACTGGTTGAATTACTTAAGGGTACAATTACGCTGGACAGTGAGTTGGGCAAAGGCAGCTCGTTTTATGTCAACCTGCCTTTGACAAGGATATTAGAACCCACCAATAAAAAAGAACGGTTAGTCCAGTTAATTGAACAAAAAATGCCTGTCGCCCAGCTGGCTTCAACTATTAGGAAGACCACTGCCAGTGAGAAAGCATCCGGTGAATCTATTTTAATTGTTGAAGATAATCCCGATATGCAAATATATATTTCAGAACAATTAGGTAATGATTATGCAGTGGTTCAGGCGTTGAACGGTCCAGCAGGATTAAAAAAAGCGATTGAATCCTTGCCAGACCTCATTATCACTGATTTGATGATGCCAGAGATGGATGGTCTTCAGCTTTGTGAAATATTGAAAACGGATGAACGTACTTGTCACATTCCAGTGGTTATGCTAACGGCAAAAGCTGGTATCGAAAATAAACTACAAGGATTGGAGACCGGAGCAGACTCATATCTTACCAAGCCTTTTGATGCTCGCGAGCTGAAAGTGAGAATAAAAAACTTAATTGATCAAAGGAATAAATTAAGACAGGTTTTTTCAAAAATTGATCTTTTTAAACCACAAGATATTAACTGGCCTTCTCTAGACCAAAAATTTTTGGAGAAGGTACTTGAGTTGTTAGAAACAAGACATGGTGAATCTGATTTTGGGGTGACTGAAATGCAGCGGGAATTGGCGATGAGTAAAACCCAATTACATCGCAAAATGAAGGCACTTACTGATCAAGCACCTGGGGAATTTTTAAGAAATTTTCGACTTAAAAGAGCTGCTCAAATATTAATTAATAAAGGAGAAAATGTGACTCAAACGGCTTATACGGTAGGATTTAATAACCTTTCTTATTTTGCTAAATGCTTTAAGGAGCTTCATGGGGTATCTCCATCTGAATTTGGCGACCTGAACAAGATTATATAGGATCTATATAATAGCCCAAATCTGGAACGGCCCATAATCGAATTGATTAATCACTATTGCCTGTTGGAAATTTTTGTCCGGTTATTTATAGGCTGGGGATACTAATCTCCAAGGGGTCTATTAGTGAAATCTGGATTTATTATTGTGGTTGTTTCAGATGCTACAAGCACCAAATTTGTAATTGGTTGAAACCCTATTGATTGAGTATGTGGATTTGACCAGTGCCTTCAGTTTCAAGGAGAGCGCCATGCGCTACTTCGAGTGTAGCAGCAACACCCAATTGATCCGTTGATATTTTTACATTGAATCCAGCTTCAATTAGGACATGGTCGCAGTAAGTAGGAAATCGATTAAGACTCCAATTGGAAATATCAGTATGCCAATATCCTGTGCCAGGACCAATCCATTCATTGATCTCATTGCCTGAACAATTGATACGAATTCCGTAATAGGGTAAAGGAAGTCCCAATTCATAAGCACCTAAATCCGGAGCTACTCCGGTATATCCGTCGTTGATATTGGCTAAAGTTATCCCTGCATTGATTGCGTTACAGTTGGGATTTAGTACATAAAACTGTATATAAAACGAATCCACAGATCCAGCTGTCGAAGCATAACCCAATGAGTCAAAACAAGTTTGATGAGTAATTTCAACGCCATGTAATTCTTGGCCCGTAGCAGCAAAAAACTCAGGAATATCTGCTAGGCGAATGCTACTACCCCATTTAAACGCAAAAGAATAATTGCCCCAATCAAATCCATCATAATCAAAATCAGTCCTCCAATTAGTACTTGCATTTTCTCCATTCTCCCAGCAATATCGATCTGCGATGCTAATCCAAAGATTATTCTTTATTTCAAAATTCTCCAGGAACTGGGATCCATAGCCCACTGGACCACTTTTTGCAATAAAAGTATTATGTGCGATTAAAGCGCGATCAGATTGTGTTCTTAATTTTAGGACACTTTCGTTAAGTACGGCCACCTGATTGTAGAGGACATAGTAAGGTGCTCCATTCATAGGCTGGAAACTGATCCCATTATTTAAAGCATTGGTGATGCGGTTTTTCCAAGCGCGGTTGTTACTATGTCCATAATCAAATTCAATCCCATCATCGGATGTATCAAATATATCATTGCCAAACATATCCACATTCCTATGTGGGTAGGAGATGCCATCTCCTACTCTGGAAATGGTATTGTATGCCACTGTATGATCACTGGTATAATCGAGTTCAATACCTTCTCCTGAAAAATTGGAAGTATTTGGATCATTATCCCCTATGATAAGGTTATCCGTAATATACCAACCGGTTCCTCCATTATTAAGGTATATCGAATAGTGATTGTTTAGAAAAGTACATCTAGTAACGACTACTCCTTCTGGGCCAGGTGGAGAAGTTCTGAGTCCATATTGTTGATTCACAATTGTCAATCCTTCCAACCATAGGTAATCTGCTTCAAGCCTAATCCCTTCAAAAATAGGATCTCCATCTCCAGCGGCTTTCCAAACGATATGATTATAACTAGTTCCAGCCTTGTTTAAATAGATCGCACCTCCATAGTTTCCAGCTTGAAGTAGAAAAATGTCTCCAGGTTGGGCAATGGATTCAGCTGCTTCTACACCTAAAAAGGGATCTGCCTCAGACCCGGTTCCACCACCATTACCTGGACTTACATGATAAGTTTGGCCACCAGATGGTATTTGAGGGATCGACTTGGTTGAAATTGTTTTGGTCATTGAACTAGTCCCACCATCGGGATCATTCAAATTAAGTAATACTTCATATTCATTTCCAGGCTCTAAAAATAATATACTGCCGGCAAGCATGTTATATCCTCCGAAATCCACTCGATATAATGGTAAGGCATTCGAATAATTGGTAGTACCTAATTTTCTGAATTGACAAGTACAAACGGCATTGTGATTATCATCTCCGGAGATATCCCATTCAAGGCCAATCGAGTGTATAGTTGAATAAACTTCAATCGTGCCAGGGATGGTATTGTCAACTAATGTAGATTCTTTGGCATCATTCCCAGTAAAAAAGAATCCTATCAGCAAGGAAATAATTATAAACTGTACCAACATAGCCTACATTTTTCCAAACGAAATTTGCAGATTGGTTGAGTTGGTTAAACAACGTTTGGCTCTTTTTATAATAAAACGTTCACTTTAAATTACCAGTATAGTGTCGCTGAATTAAGTAATTCGTTGCGATTGTTTATTTAATTGAAGAATCGAAAATATATGAATCATCACAGCAGATGGCATTAAGAATGCAGGTACCAAGGTATAGGGAAAACTTAAAAATGCTGGATTGACCCATGTCTCCGTTTTACCCCAAAATGATGGAAAGTAGACAGTTGTGGTAAATAAGAAAACAATTGAAGCAAGAACTAACAAACCTAGATAATTCCAATACAACACCAATTTTTCAGGGAGCACGCTCCAAGCATAAACCAACAGTCCGACCACGATTGCAGACACTCCAAATATCAAGTCGAAATTGTATCCCTCAAAGGTAACCTCCGGATGCAATATGCCTAAACCTACGGTGGCTAAGAATAATGATTCTACAAGAATTCGAAAGCTTTGAAAGTAGACTGACCAGCGTATAGGAATTGCTTGGTACATTCCACTGCGTTTATTACGAATAAATTGAATAGCAATGAAGAGGAAGGTTGGGATAACCAGTAGTAAAGGAAACCTTGGAGGTAGATCAAAATTTTGTAAAAATCCGCTATTCGAAATAAAGAACACGTAACTTAACCATATCAATAGCCCTAAAGCTGCAAAGCTAATACGACGAATTTTGGTGGAGGTATCTACTTCGAGTTTAGTCATTCCAAAATAATAACCATAAATCAGGATTGTGGCGATGACCAATGTGAGTATTACATAACCGGCTTGAATCATAATTGTCAGATTTAGGTTGTATATACAACTCAGTAGTAAAAAAAACTATTTTGTTAATTTATTTAATATCAGGTTAACCGCTTTTTCTCCATTATGCCCCAATACCGATCTAGCCTCCTTCATCGCTTGGTCCCATGCTGGGATCACTTTCTTCAAGAGTGATTTTCCCTTTCGAGTCATAGTCAGGTTATTCTGAGGACTTTTTATGATTAATTCACTTTCCAATAATCTTCTCAAATTTCTACTGACAGTAGATTTTTCCATGGCCAACATCTCAGCAAGTTTTGCTTGATTAATATGGATGCCATTAGAAATCATGAATAGAATGCTTAATTGAGAATTGGTCAATTCAAATGGTAAAATATGTTTACGATAAATCTGACCGATCAGTCGATTGGCTTTCATAATTTTTCTGGAGAGGCAATCCCTTGGATGTGAAAGTTCATTCATGGATCAAAGGTACAATCTTTAGGTTGTATATACAACTATAGTAATTAAGTAGTGAGTATTGGGTATTGAGATGGTGTGACTGTGGGTTTTTGGGAATGTGGAATTGTTGATGCTGAATGCTGAATTATAAAAGATTTTACATGGCCCTGAACCTGATAAAGGTATTCTGTCATCTGGCTTGCTGGTCCTCTGACTTTCTGACTTGTCATCTGCCTTTTAATATCCGTTCCGATCCCGATGGCCAGTTGGGATCATTTTCGATTATCCAGGTATCAAGGCATGGAGAAAATCTGAAATCGGCAATCGTTTAATCAGCAATCGATACTTAGAGGGATCAGTCCATAAGACTTTCTACCCTTCTGACTTCTGACTTCTGACTTCTGACTTCTGACCTCTGACTTTCTGTCTTCTGACCTTCTGTCTTTCTGTCCTCTGACTTTCTGTCCTCTGTCCTCTGACTTCTGATAATCCGAACTCTAATAATTACATTTGCATCATGTTTAAAAATTGGAAGTTGAAATTAGTGCTTGAATTAGTGAGTTGGTTCTTAACGGCCTTGGTGGTGGTATTATTTCTATTACCAATTACCAGGAAGATCTACCAATATCCATTTCTAAATATGAATATTTTATTCATCGTAGTTTTCATTACCCTCACCCGTTATATATTTTTATTAAAGCACACATTTTTTGCTTATAGCCAATGGTTTAAAGCATTTTTGATTTTCGCTTGTGTACCAGCTTTTTTATATATTTTGCGAAATTTTAAAAGCTTTCAAGAATATCTTGGAGAGAAGGGAGTGGAGAGTTTTATGTTTCATTTACCACATCTGCAGCAGGTTCCATTAGCTAAATATATTACTGCAGAAATGATCTTTTTTGGAGCCGGATCATTAATCAGTATAATCATCTTTGGATTCAGGATGCTTATTTCCATTTGGAGACTTCACAACAAAGAAACCATCTGATTTCTGGTCTATACGATACCTAACCGGCCAATTATTCAAAATTTAAATCCAATAGTGGCTGTTAGGAATTGTGTATTTAATTTTTGCTCTACATCCACCGTGTATCCAAGGCTTTGAGGTAATGAATAAGGGGAGTAAGAATCATCTCGATTAAATATCCGATACCCTACATCGACAAAAAATTTATCCGCACGATATCCTAAACCGGCGGAATAGCTCTGATCGATTTTATCTTCATCAAAGAATGGAGATGTATTTAACTGAATACCAGCTCTGACCCTGAAACGGCTCAAAGCCAATTCTCCACCAACTTTGATATTAAACACATTTCTTAAATTATTAAATATTTCAGAATTTAATTCATCCTGATAGGCTAAATCACTGTCAAATCTAAATTCTCCACTTTGGTAAGGGATCCACTCTACAGCGGCACTTATGAAACCAAATTTTCTTACAATAAATCCCAAACTGGTGGAAGCCCTTAATGGAGTGCGATAACGATAGTCAAAATTTCCATTAGGGGATTCTTCATCAAAGTAATTCTGTGTACCATCATCTGTGAATTGATAGGCTAGTGTGGTAGCAAAATTATCTTCAAACTTATAAACAGTAGGGGTATGAAAGGACAAACCCCATCTAAATTGTTTGGTAATATTAAGAATCGCCCCAAGTTTCACATTGATACCCGTACCGGTAGTACTTAGGAATTCAGTAAACTCCAGAAAATCAAAAAACGGAACCAAATCCTGATCATCATCTTCTGTGTAAGCTTTATTAACCTCATAATTAAAGAAGCTGACTCCTATACTTGCTCCGAGCATTAATTTTTCGTCATAGTTACCTGCTAATGAAATGACCAATTCATTGATGCCTCCTTCTGAGGTTACGTCCTGTCTTTTAGGCACATCGACATCTCCTGCTTCCATAAAATCATTTTCATAATTGAAATCCTCTTCAAAATCATATATGGCACCTGTAATATAGGCGGGTAATGCTTCAAATTCATCCAACTGTTCAGGAGCCAGTCCATTTGCAATATCAATGAAACGATAGGTAATCGACCCGGGAGTACTTCCATCAAAGTAAAAGGAATTATTGAAATTGGCAATTTGATTTACACCTATTCCAAAGTTCGAAGTTTTCCATTTAGATCCTCTTGGTTTATTAACCAAGACTAAACCAAAATTTGCAAAATTGAAACTGCTCATTTGTTCAACTTCTGAATTTGAATCATTGGTCAACTTGGATGTATACTTCGAAAATGGAACAGCAGGCGTAGCTACAAACTCAGACCACCGAAATGCACCGAGTCCGGCAGGATTCTGGGAAAGAACTCCAAAATCAGCTCCTAAAGCATTCATAGATGAACCAACCGACATATTTCTGGCCGTGCCTATGACATCAGTAGTTGTAAATCGGATGGCATCGGAAACGTTTTGACTAAATAGTGTCATCCCAATAAATGAAGAAGTTATTAATAGTAGCGATAATCTCTTCACGTGCTTTGTATTACATTTACCATTGACTAAATTAAACATAAATGGCATTTCTTAAAAATTCAAATGGTTGAGTTGGATGTTTTTTTAATGTTGATAAAAAAATGGGTGAACTTTATCAGCCACCCATTTTTATCATTCTACAATGATTATATCTTTTACCTCGTCAGAATTAATTTTTTCTAGGAGAAGTACTCCTTGAACTACTTGAACTAGATCTACTTGGTGCATAACTCCTACTACTACTACCAGAGGATCTACTTGGCGCATAACTGCGATTACTGGAAGACCTGCTCGGTGTATAACTTCTATTCGTACTATTACTTCTACTTGGCGTATAACTTCTATTAGAGGAAGAAGAAGATCTTGGCTTGTAAGTAGACTTGCTTGATGGCTTGTAAGTGGACCTGCTTCTTGTACTTGGGCTATATGCTTTATTTCGACTAGATGAACTAGGTTTATAAGTTGATCTGCTGTTTGGTACCACTTTTCTCGTGGATGGTTTATAAGTAGTACTGTTTCGAGTACTGGTCCTTCCTGCGCTGTAGTTAGGGCTTCGACTTACCGAAGTTTTATTTCTGTTTGAAATAATCTTCCGGTCAGAAGCTGTTCTGTTAGATGTTACTGCTCGATTTCTGCTGGGCGACGTTCTATTGGAAACAACTGTGTTTCTTGAACTGCTGCCGACTGTCCTCGCTCCGTAATAGGTGCCTCTGGATGAGGAACTATTTACGGAAGATCCAGATCGGGCAAAATTATTATTAACCACGGTAGGACCACACCAACTGTTATAGCCTCCTCCATAGTAATTATTTACAAAAGTATTACCACCCCAGCCATAGTTCGATCCATATCCAAATCCGCCACCGTAATAACCTCCACCCCAAGGTGATCCATTATAACCTCGAAATCCTCTATTCCAGCTGTTATATCCAAAACCATAATACCTGGAAGCTCTTCTCCAATTATTGTACCTCCAGAAACTTGCTGGTGATCCAAATGAGACATAGATATCAACATTTGGGGAGTAAAATGGAGAATAACGATCATAATAGTAATAATCCGTAAAGACTGGCGAATAATATCCAAAGCCTACGGTTGGTCTGCGAAATCGACGAACTCGAGATGAATAGTAATAGTCATATTCATCAGTAGCATATGTATATTCTTCGTCATCATAGACATAACTATCATCCGTATATACATCTTCATCATCATAATAATACTCGTCATCTAGGTCCGGATCATAATATAAATCATCTGTCTGAGCCTGCAAGCTCATGCTTGCTGCCAGGCAAAATGTCATTAAAATCGAGGTTATGATATATTTTTTCATTGTTAAAGAATTTTAAAAAGGTAATTAACTTGGCTTCCTTTTATAGTATATGCAATTTATTACTTTTACTGTGGAATTTTAGTTAATAAGACATTAATATTATTAAAAGCGTAATTAAATAATGTTAAAATAACTTAATTGTTTACAATATAATGACGAAATAAGTAGGTGATAAGTTCCTTTTGTAACATTACTTTAACACGTTTGGTGGACAATTATGGCTAAAGAAATTACGAGTCGAGCGGAAAATTATTCTCAATGGTACAATGACATCGTTAAAAAAGCTGATTTGGCGATGAATTCAGCGGTCAGAGGATGCATGGTAATTAAACCTAACGGGTATGCGATATGGGAAAATATGCAAGCCCAGTTAGATAAAATGTTTAAAGAAGCAGGTCACGTAAATGCCTACTTTCCATTATTCATCCCAAAAAGTTTTTTGAGCAAAGAAGCTGAGCATGTAGAAGGCTTTGCTAAAGAGTGCGCAGTTGTCACCCATCACCGATTAAAAAACGATCCCCATGGATCTGGACTTGTGGTGGACCCAGAGGCTAAATTGGAAGAAGAGTTAATCGTAAGGCCTACTTCAGAAACGATTATTTGGAATACCTATAGAGACTGGATTCAATCATATCGGGATCTTCCACTTTTGATCAACCAATGGTCAAACGTGGTGAGATGGGAAATGAGGACTCGACCATTCCTCAGAACAGCAGAATTCTTATGGCAAGAAGGCCATACAGCTCACGCTACCCAAAAAGAAGCGATCGAAGAAGCCGAGAAAATCCATGAAATATATGCCAGATTTGCTGAAGATTTTATGGCAATGCCGGTTATTAAAGGAAGAAAAACTGAAAATGAACGATTTGCTGGTGCGGTTGAAACCTATACCATAGAAGCATTGATGCAGGATAGAAAAGCCCTGCAAGCGGGCACTTCTCATTTTTTAGGACAAAATTTTGCAAAAGCATTTGATGTTAAGTTTCTAGATCAAAACAATCAAGAAGCTTTTGTGTGGGCTACTTCCTGGGGTGTTTCTACCCGGTTAGTCGGTGGGATGATCATGACTCATTCCGACGATGAAGGGCTTGTTGTTCCTCCCAAATTGGCACCTTTACATGTGATCATCGTGCCGATTCCTAAACCTGCTCCAGCGATTAACGAGGTGGCCGAAAAACTGCTTCAAGGATTGAAAGCAAAAGGAGTAAAAGTTAAGTATGATCACGATGAAAAGAAACGACCGGGTTTTAAGTTCGCTGAGCATGAAATGAAAGGAGTTCCAATTCGGATAGGGATTGGTAAACGCGATTTAGAGCGTAATGTTGTAGAAGTAGCACGCCGGGATACCAAAGAAAAAACTTCAGTACCGATTGATGGCATTATTGATTATGTTGAAACCTTACTCAACGATATTCAAACTAACTTGCTCAAAAAAGCCAAAGGTTTTAGGAAAGACCACATGCATACAGCGGATGATTTTGAAACGTTTAAGCAAATCATTGAATCTGATGGTGGTTTTGTATTAGCACATTGGGATGGTACTCAAGAAACTGAATTAAGGATTAAGGAACTTACCAAAGCTACCGCTCGATGTATTCCAATTGATAATTTGCAAGAAGAAGGTCAGTGTGTTTTGACTGGTAAGCCGAGTAAAGAAAGGATAGTATTTGCAAAAGCCTATTAATGTATTGAGGATAGGGCATTGAGCAAATGAGTGAGTGTTTACTTCAATTTTTTAAGTCTAAAATTATTAAAATGCAATCCATCTTCTTTAGCTAGTATATTGGATTTCAAACCTAAACCACTTTTTGGACAAATTCCCCATTAAGTAAATAATTTACATCCAATCCAGCATTTATGCACATATGCATCAACGTATCATCTCGACCAATTAGATTTCCAATTTGTTGAAGAAATTCTGCAAAATCCAAACGATAATCCGGATGAATTTTTTCAGAAAGATTACTCATCCTGATTATTTTCTTAATAAGGTATTCTCTCAGTTTATTCGATTTTTGATTCCAAAACGGGGTGAGGCGCTCACCGTATTTTTCCAAGCATTCTTCAATAAGTATTAGATTCAGTTCAATTTCACCGTATTTGTCTTTGGTAATACGGGTGTGCCGTGTAATGGCAGCACTCAGTTGACGTGCAAGCCATAACATGGAACCAGGACTGTACTGTTGAAAATTTGAAGCTATATCTTCAATAATCTTTTCTTTAAGAAAATCTCTGCGGTCTTCTGTAGTCGCCTCATGTTCCAGCAGTTTAAATTCCAGTTGTTCAGTAAGAATATCGTCCTTTGCGATAAGTCTGTAGAGGAGTTTGTCCTTGTCCTTATGAGGTAATGCATGGATTGCGTCTTTTAGCAGATCACTGAGTTTTGCTCTAGCCATAAAATATATTGTTGAGTTTTACCTTGCGCGCTTGAATTGAAAAATTCTTATGATTTCAAAATTAATAGTTCAAGATCATTACAAAAATAGCTACATTTTTTTTCTTCCACTCATTAACCTTTTGCTGCTCTTTCTTTAAACTAGGCAAAAATAGGATCAGCGCAAAAATATCTACAGCAGGATTCTTAATTTATTTCCATCCGGACAAAATTAGCAATTTATAGAAAAAATGAAACAGTGGATAGACCAATGTGAATTTTAATTTCAGCATGGCAAAAACATTCTTATTGGCGGATACTGAAGGGCTTTAAGGTAGAAAACAATCTGAAGATATTCTAAACAGCAACTCAGTCGGAGCGCTGTTTTTAAGTTTACACAACAACTTTTTCACTGGAATAATGATCAAGATAATATTTAATCCAAGTTCAGGCAACGGAGATGATTATTCGTACAGGAAATATCCACATTCTATTCATAATTTGAAATTAATTACTTACCTTATATTCCGGGATCTATTCAAAACAAGCGCAATGGCAGTTAAGGAGATAGAAATCATTTTGAGTAGGCAACTTGCGGATTGTCTCAACATTCCAATATTCTTGGTTGATCCCAATGGGGATTTGATCTTTTATAATGAGCCTGCTGAACAATTGCTGGGTAAACGATTTGAAGATACCGGTCCTATGCCAGTAGCCGAATGGGCGGTAATTTTTAAGCCTAGAGATGATCACGGCAACCTCATCCCTCCTGAAAATTTACCACTTGTCAAATCCCTTTCGCTAAAGATACCAGCTCATGGTAGCTTTTGGATTGAAAATATTCAGAATAAGACCAAGCATGCTCTATCAGTGACTAGCCTGCCAATAATAGGCCAGGCCAACCGGTTTTTGGGCGCATTAGCAATCTTTTGGGAAAACAAGCAATCATGAAAGTCACTTTTTGGGGTACCCGAGGATCTATTGCTACAGTAGGAGCACAAACGCAGCTTTATGGAGGAAATACTTCTTGCGTAACAGTTTCAGATAAGGATACTTTACTTATCCTGGATGCCGGGTCTGGCTTGAGGGTACTCGCAAATCAAGGTTTTCATAAGCAATTCAAACATATTCATATACTGCTTACCCACCTCCATATAGATCATATCCAGGGGTTGGGATTTTTTAACTTGTTCTTTGATCCTGATGCTGAAATTCATTTGTGGGGACCTCCTAGTTCAAATACTTCCCTCCGAGCAAGGCTGAATAGATACCTTTCACCACCTTTGTTTCCTGTACGGATGCGAGACTTTAATTGTAAGCTTCACATTCATGAAGTTACCCAGGATCAATTTATTATTGAAGGGTTTGTGGTAAATTCAAATTTTGTGTTGCATCCGGGACCCACTTTAGGCTTTCGGATTAGCGATGGTCAAAAAATAGTCACCTTTATTCCTGATCACGAACCCGCTTTAGGTAACCCAAAATTCGCTATTGACGCAGAGTGGACCTCAGGATATGCGCTGGCAAAATCAGCGGATCTATTGATTCATGATTCTTCTTATTCCGAAAAAGAATACAAATCCCGCAGAGGATGGGGGCATAGTGCTATGCATCATGCGCTACTATTTGCTGAACTAGCTGGAGTAAAACGGTTGGAACTATTTCACCATGATCCCAGCCATGACGATGATGAATTATTGAGACTATTTCACCATCACGTAGATGGAAAGTGGAATTTCGAGGTACATTTGGCAATTGAAAATTCGGTTATTGATTTATAGCTCAGTTCTTCTTACCTATTTCCATAAGTCATGCCCCCGTTATACAACTCTCACCATAGACGTTCTTAGTGGTAGAATGCAACGATTAATTTGTTATAACTAGCTTCTCCCGGAAAACACCCCGGTTAGATTTAAGTTGAAGAAAATAAATACCATTATCAATATTTGGAAGGTTAACACTGATTGTAGAAGATGATCCAGTCAGGTCACTTGTAAATACTATCCGCCCGCTGTAATCATATAACGACAATCGCAAATTATCAAAATTAGTATGGTCGATATTTATTACCTTTTTTATTGGGTTGGGGAAAATATTTACGGATAAATTATCAACTATTTTGTCCACTGAAGTAGGATTATCAAGTGAAGAAATCAGATTATGGGCGTTGATTTTTCCATAGCCCCATAGATTATTTGGGACAGCACCAGTAAAATTATCCTGATCGGACAGATCTATTAAAAGATCTTTTATACCACTTGGGTCTAATTGAGGATTAATTTCTAACATGAGCGCGACAATCCCGGCAACTATTGGACTGGCTATGGAAGTACCTCTTCTGATATCAAAACTCCAATTCCCTCCGTTTTCTTTTGCTATCTTGTCGACTTCCAAATCTGGATCAAAATTTTTGTTAAACGAATTGGCTGCAGCCGCTATCAAATTGGCAGGGGCTGTAATATCGGGTTTGATCCGGCCATCATAGGTAGGCCCTCTACTACTTCTAGGATAAAAATCTCCAATTTCATCTTGAGTACCTAGTTGAACCATTGAAGTATTTGTAAATGAATTTTTTGTAGTATAGCCCCCTACCGATAGGATAGAGTGGGCCGTCCCTCCTAATTCGCCCATCGTATAATTTGGATTCCCTCCTTTGACTTGCACTTCATCAATAAATTCTTCAGCGCCTATTCCCGATAAATTACCAAAAAAAGCTTCAAAAATGTTATTGGCTGAATAGGCATGAACGGTTCCTTTTTCGGCTTTAAATCTCAATTGGATAAAATCATTATCCAGGAGGTCATCCAAATTAACATCGTTATTCTTTAATTGTGAAGTACTATTAATGAATATGGACATATGGGGTCGATTGTTCAAAGGGTTAATCTCTGTTGCCACTTCATAAAATATTGTATCATTTTCGAGGTCCACGACCCATCCATTCATCAAAGTGGAATTGGATGTTGAAAATGCTGGTGAATCTGCTTCTTGCATTTTTGTTTTTGGATTAAAGATTTCTACATTCACCTCAAAATCCTCGCCCACCTCTCCCCAAATATCTACTGTTGTTTCACCTGAACTGAGTCCTTCGGGCCATACTAAATAACTCAAAACATTCTTTTCATTATCAAAGGTATGATCAAAGTGCAGGTAAAAACCACCTGGATCACCTTCATTACCTACTGAGCCTACAATTATTCTACCTGGTCCGCTAAGGGCATCTATGGCCTGATCTGTTAGTGAGGAGCCATCGTGAGGTCCGGTATGATGCCCCTGACTAATATTGACTACCGCAGGTTTACCCATGGATTCTGCATATTGAAAAACATAATTAATGCCGTCAATCACCCCCGTATTTAATCCACTTAATCCACCCAACTGAAATAGAGACACCAATACTAGATCACTTTCATATGCCACTCCTCGATATTTATCTATCAAGGGGCCAGCACTTCCTGCAGCCACATTGGCAACATGGGAGCCATGTCCAATGCTGCTATCATCAAATTTTTCGATGGATAGATCATCTGTATCCAAATCATTTCCATAACTGAAACCCATTGGTGGGGTGCGAGTGATATTTTGCTCCCAGGATTTTTTTATACGACTTACTCCATCGGGATCAGTAAAAGTAGGATGCGTATAATCAAATCCAATATCCAAAACCCCAACTATAACATCCTTCCCAGTATAGGATTGTGAAAGGTCGGCCCCTTGATGAACCAAATCAACTTTCGCTTCTGCTAAAGCTTTATCCAATTTAGGATAGACTTTTTTTGCAAGTTCAAAATAGATAATACCTTCAGCAGTTAAAAAATCTGGTAAATGACCAATAGGAATTTGAATCGAATAAATCGTTCCAGCCCGCGTGTTGATCAATACTTCATATTCGTCAAAGACATGGAGATCGAATGCTTGATTAACTTTTATTAGTCCAGGAACATAGTACTTAACATCAAGATTTTTAATTAGATTGTATTTTTCTACTAAGTCCTTGGACATTCCATTTTTCTTTATGGTTGACAAAAGTGAAACTGTCCGGGTACAACAATTGTTTGAAAGTGCATAATCAGTTAATTCCAAAGGAATATTAGCTGATTTTGAAAATATTTCTTGTGTCCAACCATGCACTTTTGCAAGGGTCAAAATCCACAACAAGATCATTATTCTTGATGAAGTCATTTTTAATTTTTAGTTATTAACTATCAAGATAGTAAATTACTTAATCAATATGATCGCAGTCGCATACCCGGTAACCGGTAACCAACCAATTTTAGTCATTCACTTTTTAACAATTTTTCCAGAGACTCGATTCTTGCATTCATCTATATAATAAAAGTAGTCTGTTCTATGATTTGTTTCTCTATTTTTGAGGAGTTAATTTTCTGGTTGACTTTCGATAACATGGAACCTCCGGTGTTATTTTGTTTTAAGTTTGTTTGGTGTGTATTTTTTGAATTACCAGCTAATGGGCTCATTATTTGACTGAAGGATCCATCCGTTTCGATTGATGCTTTATAATTCCCATCAAAGTAAAAATTCAGCTCGTGATCGATTTTATTTATTTCTATAGTCCAATGGTGAGTACCGGCAGAATTCTCAATGCGAAATCCACGATTACCATCCGTATTTCCACTAATTTGCCTTAAGTGCAATGGAGTATCCGGTGATGGCTCGTGTACACCTACATGCCCTTCATCTTCAATTAAGATGGTGGCACCAGGATCACTATCACTGGCAAAAGCCTCCAAGTATAAATCTCCGTTGGTACTGTGCACAGCACAAGTCTGGGAAGCATATTCCATAGTTATTTCAGAACCCTCAAGTTTAATTTCTTGTGAGTAAAGCATAACAGCCATGAATAAGGCAGCGCATAATAATATCAATTTCATAATATTTGTTTTTAAGTTTTAATTAATTAGAAATTAGTATTAGATCAATGAAGCCATTAAACCATTTTCAAATGACACTCTTACGAGTCCTGCGATGCTTCTGACATTAAGTTTAGCTTGCAGATTTTTTCGATGTGAGTTAACCGTATTCTCACTGATAAAAAGCTTGGAGGCAATTTCTGCTGCGGAATGTTCGAAGGCGATCAAATGCAGAACCTCTTTTTCCCTGGTTGAAATTTTATTCAATTGCATAGTATTCAAGATTTAAGGGTTTAAATGAATTAATAGATAGCATTGGTCAATGCCGCTTCTATATTTGATAGCTCAATGTAGTCTAAGCGCTGAAGGCCGAATTGCTCTAATCAGACAAGTAGTTGCTTAATTCAGACATTTGGATGTAGTAGGCCGATAATCAGGTGTTTGTGGAGTCATGCATTGAATCAAATGCAAAAATTATTCAAGATTATTTCCTCAATTATGGGAACTAATACTTAAAGTTGTCATTGGATTTACTCTAAATTCTAAAACTTCATTGGGTATTAATCTTTCTCTTTGATTTTACTATCTTTAAATAGGAACAAAATCGCTTTATAAAATGTCAAAGTTTTTAAAAATCCTCGCCATCCTTGGGATTATATGCCTCATCCAAGAAACCACTTACAGTCAGCGGAAAAGCAAGCAAATAACGGATCAGGGTATTCAATATGATCAATCCCTATTTGGTGGAGTAGAATGGCGACTGGTTGGACCTTTCAGAGGTGGCCGGGCTGGTACTTGTCAGGGAGTCAAAGGCGATCCTTTATTGTATTATATGGGTACAGCTGGTGGCGGTGTGTGGAAGACCGCAGACGGAGGCAACACTTGGGAATGCATATCTGACGAATATTTCGGTGGATCAATTGGAGCCGTAGCAGTGGCACCTAGTGATCCAAATATTATCTATGTAGGAGAAGGTGAGCAGACCCTTCGTGGAAATGTATCCTCCGGCTGGGGGTTATGGAAATCCACCGATGCTGGCAATACATGGTTGCACATTGGATTAAAAAATACAGAGCATATTGGTCGTATCATTATTCATCCCACCAATCCTGACCTATTGTACGTAGCCGCGATTGGAAATCTGTGGAAACCCAATCCGGAAAGAGGAGTATATCGATCGAAGGATGGAGGAATTTCCTGGAACAGAATCTTGTATGAAAGTGAAAAGGCTGGAGCAGTGGATGTCACCTTTGATCCCAATAATCCACGAATACTTTATGCAACCACCTGGGAAATGAAACGCAACGGATATCGGATGGACAGTGGTGGACCAGGGAGCCACTTGTGGAAAAGCGTCGATGGTGGCGATAATTGGAAACAACTGGATGATGTCGAAGGATTACCAAAGAAGCCATGGGGTATATTGGGAGTTACGGTTTCTCCTCAAAATTCTGATCGAGTATGGGTGATCATCGAAGCGGAAGATGGAGGGGTCTTTAGATCGGATGATGCAGGAAAAACTTTTTCTAAGGTCAACGCAGATCGCGGACTTAGGCAAAGAGCCTGGTACTACAGTAGGATCTATGCCGATTCTCAAGATGAAGACATCGTCTATGTTCTAAACGTTAGTTTTTGGAAATCCAAAGACGGTGGTAAGACCTTCAGTTCTATTCGTACACCGCATGGTGACCATCACGATCTTTGGATCGCTCCCGAAAATAATCAGCGGATGGTAATTGCCGATGATGGAGGGGCACAAGTGAGTACCGATGGTGGTGCCAACTGGACCACTTACTACAATCAACCAACCGCACAATTCTACCGGGTGACCACAGATAATCATTTTCCATTTAGAATCTATGGAGCGCAACAGGATAATTCTACAATAAGAATTTTACATCGATCGGATGGGAGTTCGATTAATGAGTCCCATTGGGAATCGACTGCGGGTGGGGAGAGTGCTCATCTGGCGCCTGATCCCAATAATCCGGATATTGTATATGGCGGAACCTATAAAGGTTATATGATGCGTAAAGATCATAGAACTGGACAAACCAGATCTATCAATGTATGGCCCTTCAATCCGGCCGGTTCGGGTGCAGAGGTTATGAAGTACCGATTCAATTGGAACTTTCCCATTTATTTTAGCCCAAATCACCCAAAACGATTATATGCTACTTCAAATCATGTGCATGTAACCACGAATGAAGGACAAACCTGGCAAGAGTTTAGCCCGGATCTTACGCGCAATGATCCAGAAACCATACGTTCTTCCGGAGGACCTATCACGCAGGATAATACCGGCGCTGAATTTTATGCTAACGTATTTGCCATTGCTGAATCAACTCATGAGCAGGGTGTAATTTGGACCGGATCGGATGATGGGTTGATCCATGTTACCAGGGACGATGGAAAAACCTGGCAAAATGTTACACCACCTAATTCGCCTAGACTGAACATGATGAATTGTATTGACATCCATCCCACCAAACCTGGTGGGGCCTATGTGGCGGCCACTCATTACAAATTTGGGGATTACAATCCTTATTTATACAAAACCGAGGATTATGGAAAGTCCTGGAAAACCATTACTACCGGTATTGATCCTAATCATTATACCCGAGCAATTAGGGCCGACCCTATTCGTGCTGGACTTCTATACGCAGGGACAGAATGGGGTATGTACATTTCCTTTGATGATGGAGAAAGCTGGAATCCATTTCAATTGAATCTTCCCATTACAGCCATTCGAGATTTACATATTCGAGACAACATGTTGATCGCGGCTACACATGGACGAAGCTTTTGGATGATCGATGATCTTTCTCCGCTTCAGCAATTGACCAATGAGGTAGCTAATAAATCACACCATGTTTATTTGCCAAAACCTGCGTACCGAATGGCTGGAGGTAGTGATAGAGATGGAGCAAACAATAAGATTAATGGGACCAATCATCCCAACGGTGTTTTGCTGAATTTCTTTATCAAAAAACTTGATGAAAAAGATGAAGTTTTTCTGGAAATACTTGAAAAGGAAGGAAGTGTGATTCAAAGCTATTCAAACAAAGCTAAAAAAGGAGAAGAGAAGTTAAGTGCAAAACAAGGGGGTAATCGATTTATTTGGGACATGCGCTATCCGGGATTTATAGAATTTCCAGGGATGGTTCTGTACGCTTCTCCAAATCAGGGCCCTAAAGCAGTGCCTGGTGAATATCGAATCCGACTTACCTTGAATGAAACGGTTGAAGAACAAATCTTTAAAATTGAAAAAGATCCAAGATTGGAAACTACTCATGATGAGTTACAAAAACAATTTGACTATCTAATTCGAGTAAGGGATAAAGTGAGTTTAGCACATCAAGCAATTTTAGATATCAGATCGTTAAGAAAAGACTTAGATTATATAAAAGAAAAAATAATGGGTCGAGAGGATGCGACTACTCTATTGGAGGAACTTAAATCGCTGAATGAAAAGATAACAAACATTGAAAATGATATCCACATGACCAAAAATAAAAGCCGGCAGGATCCGCTCAATTATGGATTGAAAGTAAATAATCGCTTAGCTTTTTTAATGGCAGATGCTCAGCGGGGTGATTATCCACCTACGGATGCAGCTTATCAGGTAGAGGAACAGTTGACCGAGGAACTTAATGGTTATTTGCAAACCTTCCAGGAAGTCAAGGAGGTAGCTATTCCTAATCTTAGTCAAATGGTAGATGCACTGGGAATTTCATTGATCAGTGTTGGGGAGAAAGTGAAGAAACCATAAGAAGGAATGTTGGATTTTAAATGTTGGATGGCTGGTTCATGATTAATATGGCGTCCGCAGGTGTTCCGTTAAACACATAATTTTTACTTTCTCAATATCACTACTCCGTTGGCCACTGTTTTGGTAGATATTCAGAATTAGATGCTTAAAAAGATCACATCATAACTTGAGCAACCGTTAGAAAGATGATGGATGGGTATTATGTTCATGAAATATCAAAGTCTTGGTATCTTTTTAATGTTTAGCAATTGCATTTGGCTGGATATCATGTGTTAGTCAACCCGTTCCATTTATCAAGACAGATGGGTTTAATATCTCGAATATTTGCGGCTATCAAAGAAATGATGAAAAAAGATTTAGAAACTTTTAAACCTTTCTTGGTTACTTAAGTCAAAAGAAAAACCAGACCAATAATCTACAATGAGATATTAAGGTGGGATCATATTGAACTTGGTGTGATGCATTTCTGACTGGAAGATTTTATGGGAATCAAAAGAGTGAAGAGTTAGAAGCAATAATATCCAAATTTATTATTTCCGTTGAAGCTGCGTTTGAATTGGTGTGATCCATTTCTATCCAAGGGGTCATGACCCCTTGGGATGAGACATTAAGGTGGGATGATATTGAACTTGACGTGATACATTTCTGACTGAAAGATTTTATGGTTATCAAGAGAGTGAAGAGTTAGAAGCAATAATATCCAAATTTATAATTTCAGTTGAAGCTGCGTTTGAATTGGTGTGAAACATTTTTATTCAAGGGGTCATGACCCCTTGGGATGATATGCGATAGATATTATTACCTATATTGTTCGAGTTACTATGAAGAGTCAAAATGATGAGTTAATGGGTTATCATGTGGTTTTCACGACTCACAATAGCAGAACATCACAACGAATGATCCAGCATGGTATAAAAAAAGGAAACGCACTACTATTAAACTTACCTCAAGAAATAATTTTAACAAAAATAATAGGCGATATAATCCACATAAATGAATACAGGTGCATAGCTTACAATATTTGCAAAGACCATGTTCATCTTCTCTTAGTATGTGGGGAAAATGAGTTGTCGAATATCGTTCAGAAAATGAAATCTATAAGTAGTAAATTATTCAATAAATCGGAAGCGATTTCAGATAGTACTCGAGAATATCACAAAGGACATTTGTGGTCTCAAAAGTATTATAGAGCCACGCTCGATGTATGGGAATGGGCTGGATTATCTAAAAAAGCAGGAGAAGTATATCCTTCTGATCATTTGCACAATTCAATTACTTATATCAAGACAAATAGAGGCAAACATAACCTTGAAGAGAGCGAAGAGTTAGAAATAATAATTTCCAAATTTATTATTTCCGTTGAATCTGCGTTTGAATTAGTGTGATCCATTTCTATTCAAGGGGTCATGACCCCTTGGGATCATATTGAACTTGGTGTGAGGCATTTCTGACTGGAAGATTTTATGGGTATCAAAAGAGTGAAGAGTTAGAAGCAATAATATCTAAATTTATTATTTCCGTTGAAGCTGCGTTTGAATTGTTGTGAAACATTTCTATTCAGGGGTCATGACCCCTTGGGATGAAACATTGAATTGGTGTTGATACATTTCTGACTGAAAGATTTTATAGTTATCAAGAGAGTGAAGCGTTAGAAATAATAATTTCCAAATTTATTATTTCCGTTGAAGCTGCATTTGAACTGATGTGAAACATTTCTATTCAAGGGGTCATGATCCCTTGGGATGATTTTGAATTGGTGTGATGCATTTCTATCCAAGGGATCATGACCCCTTGGGATGATAAAGCATTTCTATAAGCTCCATCCATTATGATATTCACTCATCAATAACTTATTAGCTGCAGCAGACTTAAATTGTCCGTTATCCTTATCCCAGAAAACTTTAGATTTGGTTTTAAAAGCCACATTACCCATATGGGCATTGATAGCAGCTACACTTCCACTTTCAATACCACATTTTAAGATGGACTTATCATTTTTTTCCATGGCCTCTACAAAATTTTCAGTATGTAGGTCCAGATAATTGTTTTGTCGATTTTGGTAGGGAATAGCATCCATCTTATACTCCAACATTTCGTCTACCCGGGATTTTTCAGGGATTATTTCCCACCCTTGACGATTGAGTACTAAGGTTCCATTGTTGCCTATAAACGCGATGCCTTCGGTTTTACCATAATTACCTCCATCGATCCCTGTGGCGTGTTCCCAAAGCATGTTGAAGTTCTCATATTCAAAGACCGTCTGAAGTGTATCCGGTGTTTCTGAAGCATCATCAGGATAGGCGAGTTTACCTCCGGACGCCATAACAGATTTAGGAGCAACCACTTGCATAGCGAAAAGGGCAATGTCGATTTCGTGAACGCCCCAGTCGGTCATCAAGCCACCTGCATAGTCCCAGAACCATCGAAAGTTAAAATGAAATCGATTTTTATTAAACGGTCTTGTAGGTGCAGGACCTAACCACATTTTATAATCCACACCTTCTGGAGGTGCACTATCTGCTACAACATCTACTGGCTTCATCCATCCCTGATAGGCCCAGGTTTTTACTAGTCGAATATTACCTAACTTTCCGGATTG
>JAHEJC010000240.1 GCA_024639065.1 Lewinellaceae bacterium
GGCTTTTTTTTGAGCAAACACTTCTTTAGGATGGCCCTGATTAGTTATTCGACCTTCTTCAATCATCACTACGAGATCCGACAATTTAATAATTTCAGATAAGTCATGACTTACTAATATGGTGGTCAGGTTGTAAGTTCGATGTACTTCGAGTAAATAGTTTTGAAGTTTGGCTCGCATCTCATAATCCAAAGCAGAAAGAGGCTCATCCAACAAAAGGATGGTCGGTTTTTGTACAATAGCCCTTGCCAAGGCTACCCGTTGTTGCTGACCTCCAGAAAGAGAAATTGGCTTGCGAGATTGTAGACTACCTAATTCCATAATCTCAATAAGCTCATCCACTATGTTAGTATCTTGACCTTTTTTAAGTGCAAAATGTAAATTCTCTCGAATCGTCATGTGGGGAAATAATGCGTAATCCTGAAAAACCAGGCCCACATTTCTCTTGCGTGCGGGTATTGAAATACCTTTTTGATCATCTACCCAAACAACACCATTCACTTCAATTCGCCCTCCATCGGGTACAAGTAAACCGGCAATAATACGCAACATCGAAGTCTTTCCAGCACCGGATTTACCAAACAAAGTAACGAACGCCCCTTGATCAAAAGTTAAGTCGATTTCTAACAACATATCGCCAATTGCAGACTTCAAATTTTTATGAAATTCTATATTGATCATTTCCAAAACCGTTTTAGAAATCCGCCATTGACTAAATAGACTAATAATAAGATACAGAAAGCCACGGTGAAGAGCACGCCAGAATATACATGAGCAGCCCCATAATTAAGCGCTTCAACCTCGTCATAAATCGCGATCGAAGCGACCTTAGTTTGTCCGGGCATATTACCTCCAATCATCAAGACGACCCCAAACTCTCCAATGGTATGAGCAAAGGAAAGGACAATACCAGTCAGGATTGAAGGCTTAATGTTGCGCAATAAGACTTTTATTAAGGTGGTGATTTTAGACTTACCTAATATGGCTGAAGCTTCTTGTAACGAATTCGGTAGATTCGATAATCCCGATTGGATAGGATGTACCATAAATGGCAGACTGTAAATCATCGAGCCAAACACTAAACCTTCAAAAGAGAAAATAAGCCTTAATCCGATTTGCTCATCCAACCAGCCCCCAAAGGCATTTGAAGGACTAAATACAATTAATAAATAGAAACCCAATACGGTTGGCGGTAGCACCAATGGCATACTGACCAATGTTTCAATGATCGGTTTGATGCGTTTTTTTGTATTGGCTAGCCAATAAGCCATTGGTACCGATACGATCAACAACAAAATGGTAGTGACAACTGCCAGTTTTAATGTTAAAACAAGTGGACCCCAATCAATCATATCGACAACATCATTTCATTTATTTTTACCATAGCACAAATCTCATCTCCCACTTTTAACGCTAGTCTTTCTATTGATTCAGTAGGAATTATGGCATAAAGTTCACCTACATCCGTGTCAACGCCTACTTTACTTAACAACAAACCTCTGATAATGGTGGTAATATTACCAGGTAATTGATTAGGCAGGCTCACAGGTAAAGATTTCCCCTTTCCAATAATAACTTCCGTTTCTTTAAAAAATATGGTTACTGAATTTCCTTCAACCAATTCGCTAGCTGATCTAGGTGTATCGATGGTTATTACTTTAAGCAATGTATCGCATACCTTGACCTCCACCATGGAGAGTTCATTTTTTTCCGATACTGACTTAATAACTCCAGGTAATGTATTCACTATGATTTTGTACTGTAACCGAATTTATTCAAAATATTTTTACCAGCATCCGAAAATAGGAATTCCTTAAATTTTTGAGCTTTGGAAAACTTATCTGGATTTGCTTTCAGCAATACTATACCCTGCTCAATGGGTCGGTAATAGGCTGGATCTATTTCGATCCAATGTCCTTTACCAGCGACCACTGGAGCTAAAACCACTGATTTTGCCGTAAAGCCTATATCAGCAGATTTTGAAGTGATGAATTGATTGGTCTGAGAAATACTTTCCCCATAAACAAGCTTCTTTTCTATGGTTGCCTGGATTCCCAATTGCTGAATCGTTTCTGACGCGGCCCTGCCATAGGGAGCCGTTTTAGGGTTTGCCATTGCGATGAATTTTATATTTTGGTCAATCAAAACCTCTGGTGAAAGTTCATCTAGTTCTAGCATAGTCCACAGCACCAATTTACCGAACGCATATACAACGGGCGTATCCAATGTAAGACCTTGTTTAAATAATTGTTGTGGATATTTCATGTCCGCTGAGAGCAATACGTCATAAGCTGCACCTTCGGACATCTGAGCTGTGAGTATCCCTGATGAGCTTACCACCAGATTACAATCGATTCCAGTTTGTTCGGAAAAGCTTGTCATCAAGTCCTGAATTACAAACTGCATGTTTGCCGCAGTAGCAATGGTCAATGCATCTTTTGGTATCTGTCTACAACTTGAAAAACTAATAGTAATCAGGATGATAAAAGATAGAATGGTCTTAACGCTCATGTTAAAACAAAGTTACAGATTACCGAAGATAAAAGGAGTGGTTTTACGGAATCATTAAATTTGCCAAGCTCTTCAACCTTCTAAATTTGATATCAAGTAAAAAAAATTCCGATGTTTTTGGAATAACATTCTTTATATACATCAAATTGACAATTAAATCTTAATATGATACATGCTCCTAAAGAATAAAAATTAATCTAGTTCTGCCATCTCATTCATCTATTCATACAAATAATTACATTTTATCTATTTAGATTGAAGAAAACCTAAGTTGGTAAGACAATTTATAGTTTTGCAAATAAACTCTAAACATGAATTAAATAATTTATTAGTTTCATGGTTTAATTAATTCCAAAAAATGTAATAATATGAAAAGTTATTTCACGTCAAGTTTTTTAGTTTTTATCTTTTTCAGTTTTATAATTCCTTTGCAAAGTCAAAATTTAGAAATAGATGGTGGGGCAAAAATAAATAGTCTCACATTGAATAATTCTGCTCCTAATGTACTTGTTGTCCTGCCTGATGGTTCAATTGGAATAAGAGAAGCGACCTCTATTGGAGGAGGTGGTGGTGGAGGTGGTGGTGCATTTATCGTTGGAGGCGGTTCTGCATTCAATGGCTTTGGAACCGCTGATAATTTTGTTCCCATGGGAAGTAGTGTAAGGGCCAATTCTTATGATGAGGTAAAAACGCGTGTTCCTATGTCGGGCACACTTACCAGTTTTGAAGGTGCCATAAAAGGAGCTACTCCAGCAGGTTCTTATACTTTTACGGTACTAAAGAATGGCGGGAATACCGGACTTGAATGCACCATTACAGGATCGGCAACGGCTTGCACAGATTTAGCTGATTGCGTGTCTTTTACTACGGGAGATTTTATAGCAGTTAGGTATACAGGTTCCGGTGCAACCAATAGAGAAGGTAGGTGGTCAGCAATTTTCACAGCAGGAGGAACTTGCCCTTGATTTTCTCCTAATGAGAAAAGAAAGAGTTTTGCCTTCGAGATATATTAAATTTACGATCAAATTTAGGGAAATTACCCTTGTTCGCGAAAGTAGCATTATATAAAAAATATTGAAATAATATTCAACAATCCTTCTTAATTCTTAATGTAGTAAGAGTTGCCAAAATTTACATTAACTACGAAATAATGGAAGACCGCAAACTAATAGAAAAAGCCAAAAAAAAGGTACAGGCAAAAAAAGATTTCTTTGCTCACCTTATGTCTTTTATAGGAACAATGGTGTTTTTATTTATTGTCAATTTGGTGACTTCACCTGATTTTTGGTGGGTACTTTTTCCATTTGCTGGTTGGGGCTTGACCGTGCTAGGACACTATTTTAGCGTATTTGGTTTCTTTGGAATCAAAAGTGAGGATTGGGAAGAAAAAGAAATAGCCAAAGAGATGGATCGTTTAAAGCAAAAAGAATATGATCCCAACCATATAGATAAAAATGAGTCCATCTCGGAAGATCGGCTTGAGCTTAAAGAAAGGGTCCAGCTTCGAAAAAATTGGGAGGATGATGAGTTGGTCTAAATTAAACCGGCAGCTCTTGTCAAAAAGAGCTGAAAATGATGAACGAAAATTTTAATTGAGACAGATTTCCTATTGCCCATTTTCTTCATTCCTCCATTAAAAGTTACCAACCAATACCATAATCTTCCCCATGATTGCTACTACCACCCCACATGGAACCTTGTTTCCAATCAAAGAAAATCGCATTGATTGGACCACTCGTACGACTACTGGTTTGAAGCTTATACCCCATTTCCCGCAGCTGTTTTCTGGTCCAGGGTGGCGTACTTTCATGAATAAGCAACGATCCATTTTTCAATTCATGCTCAGCAAATGAACCCCTCATTTGGAAACTGTTGATGTTAGCAGCCTCGGCTGCTTCTTGTACATTCATGTCAAATTCAACTATATTTAAAAAGAACTGTAGCAGATTTTGATCCTGGCTATCCCCTCCCTGCACAGCAAAAGAAAGATAGGGTTTCCCATCTTTCAAGGCCATAGAAGGGGTTAAGGTAGCCCTAGGTCTCTTACCAGGTTCAATAACATTAAATGGATTTTCTTCTTCTCTTAGAACAAAACTCTGCGCCCGTTGACTGAGTCCTACGCCGGTAGTTCCGGCAATACAAGCCGGAATCCAACCACCACTAGGCGTAATGGAAACGATCCAGCCATCCGCATCAGCCGCTTGGATCGAGGTGGTCCCATTATACATTTCATCATCAGGAAATTCCTGGTCAGGATCTATATTTATAAAGGAAGTAGCGGTCTTGTCATCTGCATACCATTTTTCAATGAGATGTTTGTAAGGATTGACTCCCTCTTGAAAGGGGTATGGATCACCAGGTTTTACATTTTCAGTGTTTTTATCCCAATTGATTTGCTTGACCCGTTCGATCGCATATTCTTTGGAAAGTAAACCTTTAATAGGTTCTGCTGGTGCATAATAGGGATCACCATAATAAAAGTCCCGATCCGCGAAAGTCATGTTCATTACTTGATAAAGGGCATGCATATATTTGGTCGTGTTGTAACTCATACAATCCACATCCAATTGTTCCATCATATTCAGTGCTTGCAGCATAACCGGACCTTGAACCCAGGTGGTCAACTTATAGACCTCAATACCTTTGTAATTGGTTGATACCGGCTCTTCAATATACAATTTCCAATTCGCCAGATCCTCTTTGGTAATCAGTCCTCCTTGCTCTTGCGTACTTCTCGCAATCTCTGCGGCTATATCTCCCTTATAAAATCGATCATAAGCAGCATAAATGGCTTCTTTTCGATTCTTACCATTCCTCAATGCAGTGCCTTCAGTTTCGACTAATTTGTTGAGCATATTATACAAATCTTCCTGCACGAAAATTTCTCCTGGACTTGGCACTTCAATTGTTTCGCCAGGATGCGTTAAAAATACCTTTTTGGAATAGGGCCAACTTTTAATTTTATCCACATGGGGTTTTATTCGACGGATCGCCTCCGCTTCAATAGGATAACCCTGAGCCAGCTCCATAGCCGGGGCCAATACTTCTTTTAAGCTCATCGTACCATACTCGGCCAGCATAGTCATGAGTCCACCCGGAGTACCAGGCGTAACCGCAGCCAATGGCCCATATTGGGGCGGGTATTTCATTCCTTTACTTAAGTAAAACTCTGGGGTTGCACCAGAAGGGGCTACTCCCAATGCGTTAATCCCTAATACCTTTTTAGTATTGGGGTTATAGATTAATGCCTGCGTTTCTCCTCCCCAACTAAGCACATCCCACATGGTACAGGTTGCGCCTAACATAGCACAAGCGGCATCAACTGCATTACCTCCTTGATTAAATATCTTAGCTCCAGCCGTCGCTCCAAGAGGCTTGCCGGTTATGGCCATCCAGTGTTTCGCGTGAAGAACTGGTTTTTGAGTACGCTGAGCATTACTGTGAAATCCAAATAGGGAGCAGGTTAACAGGAGAAGTGCTTTTTTCATGATGGTTTTATGATTTGTACTAAAATACTATTTATAGACCATTCCAAAAGGCATCCGCTTGATTTTAACGGTTCATTTTATTGATCACTATTTTTTGGGAGCACCTAAAATCTCCTCTAAACCTAATTTTTAATTATTTACTAAATAGGAAGATATCTTTAAACGATTATCATTATAATTAATTAGTTCTATCTGATCCATATTTATATAACTCAGCCTGTTAGGTAATATTAACCTGAGCTTGGTTGGTAACTTTCATTACGTGCCTTCCTCCAAGTACCCCATCAAAAAAGTTAAAGTATTTGAGGTTTACCAAATAGGTAGCTTTTGATTTTAATCAATTTAATTTAATAATTGGCTCATTATGAAGGATTTAGGTTGTTCCATTTTTAAGTTTTGCCTTGATTCATTCAATGGTTGATTAATATCATCTCCAAAAGAATTTTCGATCATTGTTTTACCCATCCATTTTGGGGATATTTCACCCATTAAGCTTTGAGGTCTCACACACCATCAAAAGCTAACTCTGCTAACCCTAATTAGCTCATTGAACGAAAATAAGTAAGGAACTGATTTTTCGATTCAATAAAAACGCGGTATTATGAACACACCTAATACAAATTCTGCGGTATTTCCCAAGTATTTTATTTTTCTGATTCCTATGGTGTGTTTGCTCATTATTTCATTTGATTTTTCACCGTTCAAATTGACGGTAAAAGAAACTACTTACGACACGAAAGAGGATTGTTGTGTTACAACTGAAAAGCCAACCAAGGTAGCCTTGCTTTATGATGGAGATGGCACTTGTTCGTTACCCCCGGAGAATGATGCTTCTTGTACACCGATCGTTTATGGAGATTTAGGAGAAAATGTATACCTAATTGTCCACAGCTCTATTAAACCAGGTGATACCTTATTTGCTGGGCCGGTTACCAAAGGCACTATTTTCATCGCGGATGCAACCGGAAATACCAAGAATAATAAATTCCCACCTCAGACCACTGTGATTATTAAGTCTTCCGAATCGGCAACTGAAGATTTGCAAAAACTGGATTTTCATACATCATGTTCGCAACCTTTTGACGTAGGCGATCGATTTGGCCCTATTGTAGTCAAACAACTCATTACCGTGAAAAAAAATGGCGAAATAATTAAATGCGGTGACCCTACACCACCTACTATACCCAATTGTTTGTTAGCAGGAGGATTTCAATGGAACAATACGATCACCATGGACTCCGATGGAGAAGTCACCTATTGTGATGTAAAGTTTGAAGCAGGTGTCACCACGACCTACGACATTACTCTACCCTACACCATTAAAAAGAATTCTGACATTGACATTAAAAGCATGGTATCCTGGTTCTGTGATCCAAATGCAGGAGCCACAGATCAAGCGGATCAGCGTTTTAAATTACTCTTCCGTAATGGACCCAACCTGGTGATGGAAACCCATTTTACAGGTAATGGTACCGATGGAATCCTAGTAAACTCCAACAACCTGGCTGATGAATGGATTGGCGATCCTGGAATTGCAGGTAATGACACTTTATCAGAAGACGTAGATAATTTGCAATTGGTGCACTATCCAAGTGGAGGCGAAGTTTATCCAGCCAGTATATGTTTTGTTGCCACTTTTAATGCATTGCCCATAAGCTTATTGACTTTTGAAGCCAAGCTAATGGACCACGATCAAGTGGAACTTCATTGGACAACCGCAACCGAAACCGATAATAATTATTTTGAGTTATTGCGTTCTCCGAATGGTCGAGCTTTTATTAAAATTGAAACGATGGAAGGTGCAGGAACTTCCAGCGAAATACTAGATTATCGATGCATAGATAAAAGCCCATATGTTGGTTATAATTATTATCAGTTGAAACAAGTAGATTTGGATGGTAATTTCACATTATCCAATGTCATTATGATTATGGTCAGGAATAAATACAATGATGAACTGAATATCAATGTCTTTCCTAATCCTACAAAGACCTCGCTAAACTACCACCTTGATAAACCTTTGCATGCAGGTGGTGAGATACAACTTATTGATTTATTAGGAAAAATTATTTACACATCGGAACTTGTGGGAGGGCAGGCGGCAAAAGTTACTGAGCAGATGGATGTACGCCGATTAGCAAATGGAATCTATTACCTGAAAGTTCAAGCGGATCAATGGATAAAAGTAACACCTTTTGAAATCATAAACTAACTGTATTCTATTTGGATTCGGTTGATCTCACCGCGAATCTGATAATTCTATCGACCGAATCCAATTTTCTATTTTCTTAAAATTGGTATGGGTAATATGTAGGCAATTGACTGTATATGCACTTCTATATAAACTAAAATTTTCTAACCAACCATTAAAGTTCCTAGGATTTCACAAACTTAATGGATTGATCTGGAACCTGATCATTAAATATAAAGTAAACCCCAGATACCAGATCAGAAATATCCAACTGGTGAAATGGACTTAAATTTCCTTTTGGAATTTTGACGGATTTTACTTTTTGGCCAACCATATTGGTAAATAAAAAATGGCTTTCATGAGTCGCAGGTTGGAAAATCAAAGTGATTTTTTGTTGATTCGATGGATTGGGCTCTACCGAAAACTGATCGTTCATTTCAAAAGTATTTTCATTTCCATTATCTCATTGAAGGTAAACTGACCATCGAGATCTACCTGTTTGATCCGGTAATAATTGGAACCCATAATGGGGAAGTGATCAGTAACTTGATAGGCATTGGTACCATCATGGTTTATTTTTGCTAAAATGAATAATGGCCGCTTTAGAACTTACATGAATATATCTTTTTCATGCACTTCTTTTTTGGTATTGCTTTTTGTTAATATTAATTCCTGTGATGGTAGGTACATAGTCTTTTAATTTTGTGCAATTGGTAATGGGTACTTAATCATAACGGAAACACTTCAACGTGATCTCCTACCGTAATGCTTTGCAATGTCTCTAAATCAACCTCATTTAACCGGCCAAAAACATTAACTGCACTGGCTGCTCTGGGTTTGTTATTCATGCTGGCTGGGGTCGGCCCAAAAAATATACAAAATGCAGGCATGGTTGGCCAATAAGCCAAATCTCCTACCTCAACCACAGAACGAGCATCGTCTTCCAAAGAAGCTTGGGCCGCAATTCCGAAATAAATTTCATCACCCCAGGTCATCACTGAACTGGAAATAGGTAATGAGTCATGTATAGCATTAGCAGTGGGCGTATCAAAGAGTTCAGCGGTAAAGACCTTTTCACCAACTTTAATTTTTATAATTCTCACTGGAATTCTTTTATTTTATTAAAATACATGGTAGTAAACTAAAAATAGATTAAATCCATCCAATACACCAATGGCACTCAAATCTCAATTCACCTATCAATCGCCATTCGATGGTTCGAGTATTCGAATAATCGTCAATTAACTTGATTCAAACTTTGTGGACGGGTTTATGCACTTATCTATATATCCTGCCTCTAGTAGGCCGGTCGAATCACAGGAGTGCATATCCGATCGCTATTAAACAAATAATCACATAAACATTATATTTCTAGATTATTCACTCATCCCTGCTTCAGCCACCACCAGAGCTAAAGCATATTGAATGGCTTTATACCCATCCTTATTGGCCCACCATTCCAGTAAGGAATACTTTCAGTGTCCATGCATCCTGATCATAAATGATATTAAATGCTTGTTGAATTTTCGCATTTTGGACCAGTAATTTAGCTGCCTCGCGGTATTGTGGATTTAAGGTAGTATCTGCTTGTGC
>JAHEJC010000241.1 GCA_024639065.1 Lewinellaceae bacterium
CATTGACTCCATACCAGGCGGAATCAAGTTGAGGCTTCTTGGATTGAACCATCGTAGGTATCCAGGCATGAAATTCCATACCTTCCGCTTTTACCAGTTTGCCTACACGCTGATAAGTGGCGGGATCTTGACCACCATTATACATCAATCCATCAATACCTTTTTGTTTTAGGTCCTTAAAATTGGCTTCCAGTTCTGCATCGGTAGCATCACCTGGACCACCCATCCAGGCATAAACTGGAATTTTAGCTGATTCTTCTTTGGGTGCTGCACAAGAAGTAAGCATCAAAATTATCATAAAGAATGGCCAGGCAATTTTTATCATTATTTATAGTTTGAGCCAGAAAAAATATTAAAAAAATCTAGGCTACAAAGATAAGGATTAATCATCTAAGAATGGTTCACTTAACAATAGGGCTGTGCATTTCATCGTCCGTTTTCGTTTTGTCATCATTTTTGCATTGTGGTAAAAATTTCGCCAAAACGATTGATTATTAGGGTTTTACGCCAAGGGTTCCACCCTTGGCTATAAAGATTACGCACCTAACGGCGCTAAAAAACGACATTACGAATTGTACTTAACAATAGTGCGTAGGATATAGATTCTGCGCTATCGTTAAGTTTTATAAACCGAGAGCCACAGGTTCTTTAACCTGTGGCTTGATATACATTTGTTAAACAATTCACTATAAGGATGAGCCATAGGTAATGTTGCCTTTATCCAATAAGGAAGAATTGCCGCAGTGGGCTAAAGCCCATAGTACGATAATCAATAGTCAAGAAATCGCTTTGCTAAACAAAATCGGAGGATACACCTAATGTATCTCATTACTTAGTAATAATTATATCTTAACTAATTTTTTAACCTGGACATGTTTATCTCCTCTTATTTCTACAAAATATAATCCCGGGTATAGGTCTGAAAGATCCACGCTGATAGTATGTTCATCATTGATCTTTATTCGTTTTACAATAGAACCAGTTCCGGACAAAATTGTAATCGTTCTATTTTCTTTAGGTACAGATTTCACGAATTGAATCGTGATCAAGCTTTTACCGGGATTTGGATATAATTTGATCGATTCGAGTTCATGATGTCGTATACTAGTAAGGTTTCTTTCTATCTCCCCAATCACTGACCAAAAACTATTTCCAATAGAATTTCGTTGCATTACCCGCCAATAAATAGGACCTGTAGTAGATAAATGACTTAAGTTATACTGGTCATCTGTGATGCCGGTTACTTCTTCAATAAGATCTTTAAAATCAAGATCATTTGCTAATTGCAATGTAGCGGTGAGTCCAGGCAATTCATTTTTCCAACGTATGATTGGTTCCTCAAACTTATCTAATGCCGGGCGAGGGTAGGTCAAAATGGGAGGAGGAGGCACGTCGAACTTCTGACGTTGGTGAGGTAATAATGCGCGAAGTTCATGCAGGGCTGCCCATCCGGGTGCCTGAGGAATTGTGATTCTTATAAAACGCACATTATCAATGGTACTGCCATCATTATTTTGAAAAGTTAAGACCTCGAAATTAACTCTTTCGTCGGCAAATTCATGAAGTATTTTGTAATCAGCCGATTGAGACGATTTTACTTGAATTTGATGGGTGTAAAAGAATGGTTCATCGGAGCCGGTTTCTACCACCAGCTGAATGGCCTCTAAATCATACCGATTTATCAAATCCACTTCAACCCATTGGGGAGGATCGCCTCCAGAAATCCAGGGCGTTGCGGTTGCATTCCCATCAACAACATTAGAGCTGGGAAATCCTTCCCAATCCATGGAAGACTTGGTGGGCTTTCCTTTACTGATATTCGATTCAGGAATCTGAATCTCACAGGCATTCGATTTATTCAGAGGCGAAAGAACCTTTCCGATAAATGCACCCATATCACTGCCCGCCCATGGATCATCAGCATTTGAAGCGCTGGTTCGATGCCGGTCCCAAGTCCAATAGGTGAAGCCTTCAACTCCATAGCTACAAGCTGCCGACTGCCAGTGATCCGCCAATATCGCAGCAAGGTATTCATCCGGTGCACTCGGCAAGAATGCCCCATATTCACCAAGTACAACGGGTTTGGCAGTATAATCAATAATTCCGTAGTTCTCTGCTTCAAGCTGAAAGTCATGAAAGCCTGCATAGGCGTGAATTCCAAAGAAGTCCAAGTCTGATTGTAACAAGGCTGCCTTGAACGGTACAATACGAGGATCTCCTTCCCTCAGCAGGTTTGGCTCGTTTGGCGTAAAAAAACCTACCGTCACCAGCGCCTCCGGATCCAGTTCCTTAATTGTCTTGGTGGTGGAGTTGGCCCAAAATACCAAAGCATCCTCTCCCATTTTGACCCGTCCAGTTTCTGACGACATATCATAACTGATTCCATTAGCCGTAGTGACCATTCCGGATTTTTTAGTAAATGGAAGTTGGTCGTGTTCGACAAAAAATTCGTTGCGGAGCTCATACGCCCAGATAGTTTCCATAGGAGCTCCAGCAGCCTTAAGCGCAATTACAAAGTCAGAAAAAAACGTTGAATACAATTCTACACCTTTAGCACTCATCACCAAACAATTACCACCAAAAAAATCTCCACTACTTTCACAGAGTTGATGAGCGGGTAAGCTGTACCCTCCAATATCCGGCAGCCAATTTGCAGTTAACATAACATGCAAATTATAAGTCTCAGCTTGCTCAAGGAGCCTTACAATATTATTTATATAAACATTATCCAGGCCATTTTCAGCTGCGATGCAGCGTCTGTCCCGACACAAATCAATAAATACCCGGACAACATTGTATCCCAGCGCAGCCATTCGTTGAAAATCATCATCGATTGCAATCTGGTCGTGAGAATCAGATTGAAATAATTCAGATTCTCCATACGGTCCCACCGGTGAATTGACTAATTGGATGTAATTAAACCCTCTGGGAACAAACCGAACTCCACTCTCTAGATTATAAAATCGAGCTTTCCCATTGTCCTGACGAATACCAATTCGCTGAGCAGCTTGTCCAACAAGATTATTATTTATGAAGGCTATTAAAATCCATAGGAGAAAACAGATTTTCCTTTTAACCATGATGGTTCTCTTCATACGAATCAAAAGAATTGATAATAATGTTAAATCCTTTCAAGTTAGTAAAATTATCCGCTCTTAATCAAAGTAATTTAAGCATTTAATGTATCGTAAAAATTCATAAATTGGCGGCTAAGGCACAAGTGGTTCAGAATAACGAGTAAAACAAACCTTATTTATTCTGTTATAAAGAAACAAATCAGATACCAAAAAAATTTCTGTTTCATGCCAAGTTAGTTGAGTATTCTATTTTGAAATTATCAATTGGCAAAGGTGATCTGGCTCACTCCTACCTATGACGTTGCTCATTTTTATTCAAGATGATTTCATTGATTTTTAATCAACATTTAATTAAATCATTCTTTGAATTGACTAAAGTTTTGTGCCTATGTCAAATAACCTAACCAATCTATTAGCCCGAAAAGGTATTGATAATAATTTATTTGAGCGAGTACAATATGAAATTACTTCAAATGGCTCCCTTAGCTCAAATTCTGTAAAACAGTTAGCTGAGGATTATTTAATTGGTAAATCAAATATCCTTGGCACTGCTTCATTTTATGATTTTCTCAAACCTAAAAATTTTGGTAAAAAAGCATATGTATGCTCGGGTACCGCTTGCCTGCTCGCTGGTAAACAAGACCTGGTCCACTCCAAATTACTGGACCACTTTGATCAATCCGAAATTGGCGAAATCTGTTGTCTGGGACGTTGTCACGAAAATGCAGCTTTCCAACATGACCTGTCCAACTATTCCGGCACTGCCATTGATCAACTAGCTGAAATAATAGATGGGACTGCTTCATTTAACAACCAGGATAAATATCATCAAGAGGCAATTATAGCCGATCCCCTATTAATGAGCCCTATAACTGACCTTCATGATTATTATGAATTGCTCCTATCTATGCAAAAAAAATCCAAGGATGAGTTAGTCCACCAAGTAATTGAATCCGGATTGCGTGGCAGAGGAGGAGCCGGATATCCAATTGGCTTAAAAATGAAAGCGTGCAAGCAAGCATCCGGAGATCGGAAATACATAGTTTGTAATGCGGATGAAGGTGATCCAGGATCTTATTCAGACCGGTTCTTGCTTGAGCAATATCCCCATGCTGTATTATTCGGTATGCTGGCGAGTGGTTACATTAGTGGGGCCACCCAAGGTGTACTTTATATCCGTGCAGAATACCCCGAAACCATTAAAATTATTGAAAAAGCTGTAAATGAATATTATGCGATAAGAAAAACCTTGGGATTAGAGTTTTCTTTTGATTTTAAAATTATTGAAGGTGCAGGATCTTATGTCTGTGGCGAAGAAACTGCCTTACTGGCCTCTATTGAGGGTCAAAGACCTGAGGTGCGAATTCGTCCACCTTTCCCCACAGATTTTGGCCTATATGGCAAACCTACTTTAGTCAATAATGTTGAGACCTTAGCCAACCTACATTATATATTGGAAAATGGAGCTGACGCTTTTTCTTCGATTGGAAAAGCCACTTCCACTGGCACGAAATTAATCTGCCTGGACAGTTTTTTCAAGCGTCCCGGAGTTTACGAAGTACCTTTTGGCATGCCACTTCAAGAGGTGATTCGCCAAATAGGGAGGGGTTTCAAGATACCGGTAAAAGCGCTTCATATTGGAGGTCCTTTGGGAGGGGTCATACCTTCATCAGCATGGGATACGTTGACACTTGATTTTGAATCATTTGAGATGGCTGGTTATTCATTAGGACATGCAAGTTTTATATCTATTCCATCAACGTTTCCAATGATCCGGTACTTGGAACACCTTTTTGCATTTACTGCTCATGAATCTTGCGGTAAATGTTTCCCTTGTCGATTGGGTTCCCAAAGGGGTATGGAGTTGCTTCAGAAATCGCAAAAAGAAAAAGAAGCGATTTCAAAAGTTCTATTTACAGACCTATTGGAGACGCTAGAATTGGGATCCCTCTGTGGATTGGGCAGTGGGTTACCCCTACCTGTTAGAAATATTTTGACACATTTTTCAGAGGAATTGAGACCTTACTTCAAAAATGAATAACCTTCGGGGAAACAGCATGAAAAAAATAGCATATATAGACGATACGGCGTATGAGATTGAGGTGGGCGAAAATGCGTTACGCTTTTTACAGAGAGAAATGGATCAATCCCAAATCCCTACCTTATGTGATGCACCCCATCTTTCGCCAGGGGGCTCCTGCCGACTTTGTAGTGTAGAATTAGCCAAGACAAAAAATGGTAAAAGAAATGTTGTTGCTTCCTGCCATACCTACCTTCAAGATGGAGATCACCTATACATTCACACGGATCGAATCAAGCGGTTACGAAAAAACATTGTCGAATTAATTTTGACAGATCACCCGTTGGATTGCGAAACCTGCCACCAAAATGGTACCTGTCAACTGCAAACGGTCGCCGCAACAGTGGGTCTTGAAAAGGTTCGATATCCTGAAGGAAAAACACATGGTAATTACCAACAGGATTTGTCTCATCCATATCTCACTGCTGATCTCAGCAAATGCATTAATTGTAACATGTGCGTTCGAGCCTGCGACGAAATTCAAGGAGAGTTTATATTAAGTATGGTTGGACGCGGATTTGATAGCCGCATCATTAAAGGGATGGATACCGTATTTAAGGATTCGGATTGTGTTTCCTGCGGTGCTTGTGTACAGGTTTGTCCCACAGCAGCGATTTCCGACATATTCGCACCGTTGGAAAAAAACGCGGATAAAAAAATACGTACTGTTTGCACTTATTGTGGGGTAGGGTGTAATCTCGAGGTTGCAGTGGCTGACGAACGCATAATTCGAATCTCGGCTCCTTATGAGGCTGAAGCCAACCAGGGCCATACCTGTGTAAAAGGTCGCTATGCCTTTCAATTTTACCAACATCCGGATCGGCTCAGGCACCCGATGATCAGAAAAAATGGCGAATTGGTGCCAAGTACCTGGGATGAAACCTATGATTATATTATTGAAAAACTAGGTTCAATTAAATCCGATTATGGGCCGGATGCGATTGCCGGCATCTCTTCAGCTCGATGTACCAACGAAGAAAATTATTTAATGCAAAAGATGATGCGTGCAGTCATCGGAACTAATAACATCGACGGTTGTGCGCGGATATGTCATGCTCCCACAGCAGCAGGTATGCAACGTGCTTTTGGCACGGGTGCTGCTACCAATTCTATAGCTGATATACAACATACAAATTGCATTTTAGTAGTAGGCGCCAATCCGACCAATGCACATCCCGTAACTGGAGCCAAAATCAAACAAGCTGCTATTCAAGGAAAAAATTTAATCGTCATAGATCCAAGAAAGACTGAACTGGCTCGTTATGCAAATTATCACTTGGCCTTGAGGCCTGGTACCAATGTTGCCTTGCTAAATATGATGCTTCGGTTTATTGTAGAAGAAGAGCTAATAGATCAGGAATTCATCCAGACACGATGTGAAGGTTTTGAAGAATTTAAATTAAAAATTCTCAATCTTGATATTACCGAATTAGAAAAAATATGTGGTGTTGACAGAAAATTAGTGCGAGCTGCAGCCATTACCTATGCTACTGCATCGACTGCTATGTCATTTCACGGATTGGGTGTTACGGAGCATTCTCAAGGTACTTTTGGAGTAATGCTAGTGGCAAATCTGGCGCTGCTTACAGGAAATATTGGTAAGCCAGGATCCGGTGTCAACCCGCTGCGTGGCCAAAATAACGTACAAGGCGCCGCCGATATGGGTGTTCAACCTCATCAGGGCCCTGGTTATTTTGATTTGTCGGATCCGGCTCAGCGGGCCATTTATGAGGATATCTATAAGGTTGATATGCCTGATCATCCTGGACTCACCATACCAAAAATGTTTGAAGCGGCCCTGACTGGCCAACTAAAAGCTCTTTGGATAATGGGTGAGGATGTGGTTCAAACAGAACCTAACTCTGATAAAGTTAAAGCAGGGCTCAGAAAATTGGATTTGTTAATCGTGCAAGAATTATTTTTGTCGGCTACTACTCCATTTGCACATGTTGTATTACCAGCTGCATCATTTTTTGAAAAGAACGGTACATTTACCAATGGAGAACGCCGTATCCAAAAAGTTAGACAAATAATTCCTCCACTACAGGGAGTGAAATCGGATGGACAGATAGCAGTAGATATAATGAACCGGATGGGTTATAGCCAACCTGATTATAACCCGGAGTGGGTGCTTGATGAAATTGCTACCATTGTACCTTTCTTCAAAGGTGTATCCTGGGAAAGATTGGGTGAGAATGGATTACAATGGCCAGTGATGGAAGACGGATCCGATAGTAAAATATTACATAAAATGGCATTTACGCATGGTAAAGGCAAAATTCATTTTATCGATTTCAAAGAAAGTCCAGAGCTAATCATGCACGCAAAAAAATTCCCTTATATTCTTACCACGAATCGATCGCTGGAACATTACAATAGTGGTAGTATGACACGACGCACAAATGAAAATCTATTGGTTTATGAAGATATATTATTAGTCAACAAAGAAGACGCTCAAGATAAAAATCTGGTGGACAATGATTGGGTCATAATAAGTTCTCCCCGGGGATCTACTAAAATCAGAATTAAAGTTTCAGATCAGGTCAACCCCGGCATTGTAAGTACAACGTTTCACTTTCCGGAAATCCTAATCAACAAAATTACCAGTGATGTATTGGATAGTGAAGCGGATTGTCCTGAGTATAAAGTAGTTGCCGTTGACCTTGAAAGGATAGGGTTCAAATAATTTTAGATTATTTGTTTGATTCTACCACTATAGTCAATTGATTACTCTCATTCTCCTAGCTGAGGCAAGTCACTGCATTTATCAGCAAATTTTACCTATTTGAGTTTATTAATTAATCCTATATCTTCTTAAATGGATTCTTAGCACCGAACCGCTATGCCCCTAATTGAGGATATAATAAATCCTTTGACAATGAAAAAGCTCAATTATCTAAGTGCAGTTCTGATGATGTGGGTGGGTTTGTTATTAATACCACTGCAAGCTCAGATCAATGTTCCGGACCTCAGTCCCCGCTGTACATATACTCAAAAGATTGGTTTTGGTGAAATTACTATAGATTATTCACGGCCAAGTATGAGAGGTCGGACTATTTTTGGTGAATTAGTGCCTTATAACGAATTATGGAGATTAGGGGCAAATGAAGCCACCGCCATTACTTTCACTGAAGACGTATTTATCAATGACCAAGAAGTACCTAAAGGTATGTATCTTTTATTTGCTATTCCCGGCCAAAATGAATGGACTTTTGTCCTAAATAAGGCCTACCGGTTATGGGGTAAGTATGGTTATGACCAAAATAAGGATGTGCTGCGATTCAAAACTAAAGTGCAGAAACTGCCCATCCATGTAGAGACCTTTACCATCGAAATCGGTGACTTAGGCCCTACAATGGGCCACGTTATGGTAAGTTGGGAAAACACCATGGTGAAATTCCAGATTGGCACCGATGCAGACACGCGAATCGTGGAAGAAATTAATAAGAAACTCAAGAACCCAACCGCAGTTTTAGGAAATACCTATTATTCTGCGGCCAACTATTACTTATTGACACACCGAGACATTGACCAGGCCATGGTTTGGATTGACAAAGCTATTGAGTTAAATGGTGAAAGTGGAAACTATTTCAACTTGAAAGCGCAGATATATGCAGAGATGGATGATTATGCCAAAGCCACTCAATGGGCAAGGAAATCCATTGAAAAAGCCAAGCTGGAAGACAATGAATACCTCGTTACCCGGAACGAAATGCTTATAGAAAAATGGCAAAAAAGACCCAACCAATAGCTTGGGTAAGTTGTAAACGGATGATTTTTCATTCACTTCAGGTAGCAGATTTAACTTAGCAATGAGTTGAATCTGCTTTTTTTGTTTGAACAATTTATAATTATCGAATTCAGTAGTTTACCAAGGATTCAAATACATAGTAGGTTTATTTGTATTTTTAATTCTAGTTCAATCGAATTACTATGCAATATGATGTAAAAACACCAGTCGCGTATCTCAATGCTTTAGAAGCTGATTGGAAGAAGGATAAACTTTTAAAATTAAGAAAGCTTATCCGTTCAAAGGCACCCAAGTATAAAGAAAGTATTAGCTACAAAATGCTGGGCTACAGTGACGATCAGGGAATCGTATTTAATCTAAATGCACAGAAAAACTTTGTCGGGCTGTATGTTGGCGATATAAATAAAATTGATGTGGATGGAATTTTACTTAACGGATTGGATGTGGGCAAAGGTTGCATCAGAATCAAAAAATCAACTAGTATTAAAGAAACCAATCTGGAAGAATTTGTAGAACGCACTATAAGCTATCGAAATCAAGGAAAAGATATTGACTGTTAAAATTGGTTGATACACTTCTAGGTAAGATTGTACGCTAACCCACTTTCCACCAATTTCTGTCTATTCGTGAATTATCATTGGTTAGATCGGCTATTTCAACATCTCCGGTATTCACCAACCTTTTCAATCCTCGCTTTTTTAAGGTGAACCTGTACTTTTTAGAGGCCTTTAATACGCTTGATATTTCGTGCCTCTTACTCTTATTTAAGATATTATTGAGCATAGTTATTTTCTCCTTATCCAACCTGCGATATATATCCCGGTTACTAATATCCACTCCACCCA
>JAHEJC010000242.1 GCA_024639065.1 Lewinellaceae bacterium
TTTTAGAAGACAGTGGTGCCAGGCATCTTGCCAGTCTAGATATCGACTCAGGAAATATTACCAGGATTATTGATGGTTCTTTAAGTCTTCGTCAATTTCATCAAATGGGCAACCAGATGGCCACATTGATCAGTACAGCTAAACACCCTCCGGAAGTGTATTTATGGAAAGAAGGAAAACATAAACAACTTACTCAAGAAAATTCCAAATTATTGAATGAACTGTCTCTTTCCGCTCAGGAAAATATTCATTTCAAAAGTTCGGATGGAACAGAGATAGAGGGTTTTGTTTACAAGCCTATCGGTTATATAGAGGGAGCAAAATACCCATTAATACTGCGTATTCATGGTGGACCCGTTTCTCAGTATGACTTTTCATTTCGGTTTGAGTCTCAGCTTTTTACAGCTAATGGATACCTGGTCATAGAAACAAATCCCAGGGGATCAAGTGGATACGGTCAAGATTTCTCACACGCTCTTTTCGCAGATTGGGGTAACTTGGATTATCAAGATGTGATGGCCGGTGTTGACTACGTCGTTGATCAAGGTTGGGCTGATTCCACTCGAATGGGCGTGGGCGGATGGTCTTATGGAGGGATATTAACGAACTATGTGATTACGCAGACCAATCGATTTGCTGGTGCTGTCTCAGGCGCATCTGAGGCTTTGTATCGATCGAATTATGGTCATGATCATTATCAAAGACATTGGGAAACAGAACTAGGTTTACCCTGGGAAAATGCGGAAGCCTGGGAGCGAATTTCACCATTTAATAAAGTAGCTAATATTGTTACGCCTACTTTATGGATGGGTGGAGCAAACGATTGGAACGTACCTATTCTGAATTCAGAACAAATGTACCAAGCTATGAAACGCCTCGGAAGAGAGACTCAATTGGTGGTATATCCAAATGAACACCACGGTATTCGCAGACCTTCATTTCAGAAAGATCGATTCACTCGTTATTTAGATTGGTATAATAAATATGTTAAGAAAGTAGATCGTCCCTAGATAGTATCCAAATTGTTTTGGATGTTGACAACATGCTTACTTGTCGAAAATTGATGATTTACAATAGACAATTTTTTAAATTCAATTTGGTTTAAACAGGGAGATCCGATAGATCAGGATGCTATATCAAAAATTGATTATGATATCAATGCTATTTTGACCGGTTAAATATAGCCAGTTGCGGCTTGTGTTATCCTGGTATTAGCAGTTTTATTTACTTGCGGATAATTTGAAAAAGCTCAAATTAAGCATCCCTATCGAAGCGTAGCTCTTGAATAAATACTTTATCATTCATTCTTTTAACATAAAGGTAAACTCTAAAATTACCATCTTTTGTGGTTAGGCTCCCAATGCTATATAGAGAGTCCTGAGCTTTTGAAGTTCCCTTGTGGATCCGTTTATAAGAAACCGGAGCATATTCACTGTAAAACTTTTGCAGGACTTTTATTCCAGCTTGTTTATTATAGACTGAAATCTTGTCCATTACATGAATCTCAGCACGGGGATGTAAATATTCGGAGAGTGAAGCTACATCACCACCTCCAATAGCTACGAAAATCTTATCGATTTCCTGTTCTGTAGTACCTATAGATAAGGTAAGTAATATGCTTAATAAGACACAATTCATTAGTTTTGTTTTGTAAAGTCAACAAAATAAAGCAAAATCCATCTTCATTCGTCTTCCATCAAAACAACAAGTTGGTTCAATAAATTCACTTTTGATCTATTAATTCGGGAATCATATTGTGAATAATGAAACCAATTCTGCGTGGAAGTTATTGTAATAATTTCAAAATTATCATCTTTAGCCTAATTTTTAAGTGATAAAGAGCCCTGTAGAATATGAAGAATAAATCAGCATTAATCATCTTGGACGGCTGGGGCATAGGTCCTGAGCCAGAACGCAGCGCAATCGATCAAGCTGAGACTCCTTTTATGGATCGCTTAATGGAAAAATATCCCCATAGCACATTGACCACTTTTGGTGATCAAGTGGGATTACCACCTGGACAAATGGGCAATTCTGAAGTAGGCCATCTAAATATTGGAGCCGGCAGAATTGTTTATCAAGAATTGGCACGAATAAATAAATCCATTGAGGATGGTTCATTAGCTACCAACAAAATTTTAAATAGTTCTTTAGATTACGCAAAAAACGATAATCGACCCGTTCATTTAATAGGCTTACTTTCCGATGGAGGTGTGCATTCTCATATAAATCATCTGCTTGCTCTAGTGGACATTTGTGAGTCAAAGGGAATAAAGAATACATTTATCCACGCGTTCCTGGATGGAAGGGATACGGCTCCATCTGGAGGGGCTGGTTATCTCCAAAAAGTAATCGATCATATAAGAACCACCCATGCTTCATTAGCCACCGTAATTGGTAGATACTTTGCGATGGATAGGGACAAGCGTTGGGAACGCATCAAACTAGCCTATGACTTGGTGGTTAATGGAAAAGGTACCAAAACACAAGATGTAATTTCAACGATCAAAGATTTTTATGATGAGGGTGTAAGTGATGAGTTTATGAAACCAATCCTGGTCCATAAAGAAGGGTGTATTAAAGAAAATGACCTGGTGCTTTTTTTCAACTTTAGAACAGATCGACCCCGACAAATTACGGAAGCACTTACACAGAGGGATTTTCCTGAGTTTGGAATGAAGAAAATGAAATTAGAATACTTAACCATGACTGAATATAACCAGACCTTTAAACAGGTTAAGGTATTATTTAGGAAGGATAATTTAATAAACACCTTTGGAGAAATTATTTCACAAAATGGATTGAGTCAAGTCCGTATCGCCGAAACAGAAAAATATCCTCATGTCACCTATTTTTTCTCTGGGGGTAGAGAACTGCCCTTCGATCGGGAAGAACGTATAGTGATCCCAAGTCCTAAGGTCGCTACATACGATCTTAAGCCTGAAATGAGTGCTTGGGAAGTCACGGAAGCTATTTATCAAAAAGTAGTTGAGAGCCATCCTGATTTTATCTGTCTCAATTTTGCCAATACAGACATGGTGGGTCACACAGGCGTATTCGAAGCAGCCATGAAAGCGGCTTCCACTGTCGATGGCTGCATGCAAAAACTGATTCCTCATTTAATAGACAATGGTTATGAAATCATAATCATTGCTGACCACGGTAATTCTGATTATATGATAAATCCAGATGGTTCTCCTCATACTGCTCACACCACTAATCCCGTACCCTGTATACTGATTAGTAAAAATAATTATGAAATAGCTGATGGCAAATTAGCTGATATTGCTCCTACTCTTTGTACTTTGATGGGAATACCTATACCGGAGGAAATGGACGGTAGTATTTTAATTAAAGCAATTGAAAATTAGAAATGCAACGATTATTTATTCTAATTTTTTTAATAGCTTCCAGTTGTCAAACTGCTGATCAGAAAGATATCGTATCATTGTTTGATCTTAAAGCCTATTTAGCTGATCTTGAAAAGAATTGGAAAGGTAAAACAATTGAAAAAATATATCAGTCCGGTCAATCTAAAGAAGAACGAACTGACATTTTACCTTCAGATGTTTCCAAATCAATTGGGGTACTCTATCAGTACGATATTAATAAACCCGATTATGAAGACAAATATACAGTACAGGTAAACACCTCACCTTTAACAAGTACTTATAGATCTAATGCAAAAGGTCCGAAAGTTAAATTGTTTCGAATATTTGGAGATAAAACGAATCCCGATAGTATACAAATTGAATACTGGCATAAAAGTTTTATAGGCGATTCACAACACACCATTAGGGTCAATGCAAATCAAATTATTTTGTCGAGAGTGGAAAAATACGTTTTGAGTGATTCTTTAAAATCTACTTTAATTTTGCGTATTAAGCGATAAGCAATTAAGAATTTTTCTGCCGTTTGTTGATTTCATCTCTGATCTTGGCTGCTTTCTCATAATCCTCTTCATCCAGGACTTCTTGAAGTAGATCTTCCAGGTCTTCCATGGAATAAGTGGCAAATGATGTTCCTTTTTTACTTTTCTTTGGTGTGGCTTCCACAGTGGTTTCTTCGCCTTCTAAAACCACCCCAGCAGATTCAAGAATCGATTCGAAAGTGTAAATTGGACAATTGAACCGAACGGCCAAAGCTATGGCATCAGAGGTCCGTGAATCTATTTCAAAAATATCACCATCTTTAAGACATACTAGTTTAGCATAAAAAATTCCGTCGAGTAATGCATTAATAATTACCTCTTTAAGATCAATATCAAATGCTTCCAACGTATTCTTAAAAAGATCATGTGTGAGCGGTCGATTAGGAGCCATTCTTTCCATGGCTACTGCAATAGCCTGCGCTTCAAATCCTCCTATTACAATAGGCAGTCTTCGGGTCCCTTCTATCTCACTCAATACGACCGCGTAATTATGCGATTTTGTGACGCTATGGGAGATGGCTACTATATCAAGTTCAATTTTATTCATGTCTGCCATACTGTTTTAAAAGTACAATTGTTTGGATTGATAATCAAAAAATAAATACTTTATTAATTTGAATTTTTAAACTTTTTAAGAGCCTCAGTCAGTCGAGGTACAACCTCAAAAAGATCTGCGCAAATACCATAATCTGCTGCTTTAAAAAATGGTGCTTCGGGGTCTTTATTTATGACAACAATGACTTTTGAATTGTTTACACCTGCCAGATGCTGAATAGCTCCGGAAATACCAATAGCAATATATAAATTGGGTCTAATGGCGATCCCTGTTTGGCCAACATGTTCATGATGTGGTCTCCATCCGGAATCTGCAACGGGTCTGCTACATGCCGTTGTAGCCCCAAGCACGTCCGCTAATTCATCAATGATTCCCCAATTTTCTGGTCCTTTCATTCCTCTTCCAGCACTTACCACCAATTCGGCTTCTGGCAAAGGAATTTCTCCTTCAACTTTCTTTATTTGTTTAATTATAATAACATTCGGAGGTAATTCCAAGTTAATAGTTTCTATCACTCCTTTCCCTTCGGATTCCTCAACAGGAATCGAATTGGACATAATGGATATAATAACAAGATCAGATTTGATTTCATATTCAGCAATGGCTTTGCCGGAAAAAACACCTCGCTGTACCTTTACAGAATCAGCGATTTGTGGAAGTTTATTAACTGCGGAAACACAGCCAGCTTTGAGTCGAACAGATAACCTTCCTGCTAAGTGTTTACCAATGGATGAATTGGTCAAGATTATAAAAGAAGCTCTCTGTTTGGTTGCAATTTCTCCAATGGCTTGGGTATATAATTTATCGTCAAATGAGTTGAGCTGTTCATTGGTAACATGAATCACTTTATCCGCACCATATTTTCCTAATTCCGCCACGTTGGTATTGGCTCCTAATACAACCGCTACACACTCTTTACCGGTCATGTTTGCTACCTTCCGAGCATAAGTCAGTGTTTCCAAGGTTGCCTTTTTATACTGACTACTTTGATGTTCGATAAAAACTAAAATCATATTAAATCCCTTTTCAATAAATTTTAAATAACTTTTGATTCTTCGCTAAGCATGCGTACTAATTCATCCATTTGATCAGGGTCAACCATTTTTATACCTACTTTTTCAGCTGGTTTAGTAAATTGACTGATTGTGACGAAGCCCTCATCAGAGATCGGTTCTATAACCTCCAAGGGTTTTCTTTTGGCCATCATAATCCCCCGCATATTAGGAATACGTTGCTCAGCCAAACCTTTGGCAGCTGATAAAACAAATGGTCCATTTAGTTCAACTACCTCCACACCTCCTTCGATATCTTTTTCCACCGTAAAGACGGATCCATCAAATTCTAGTTTACTTGCAAAAGAAATGAACGATACTCCTAAGTGCTCTGCTAACATACCTCCCACTTCTCCACCATTATAATCAATGGTCTCTTTTCCGATCAGAATAATATCATATGAATGCTCTTTTGCGTAGGCTGCAATCTGAGATGCCGTATCCCAGGAAGAAGAGGTCTCTTTATTGATCCTTACGGCTTTGTCAGCTCCAATTGCCAGCGCCTTGCGAATGACCGTTTCGTTAGAAATTGTTCCTACATTGATGACAGTGACTTCACCTCCATGGACCTCCTTAAGTTCAATAGCTCTGACCAATGCATACCATTCGTCATAAGGATTCATAATATAATTTACTCCTTCCGATTTAAAAGATTTGCCATCTTCCGAAAATTCGATTTTTGCGGTCGTTTCGGGGGTCTTACTTATACCAACTAAAATATTCATATCAATATCATATTAACCTAAAAACGCTGCAAATATAGCGATTTTAGACGCAACTAGAAATAGCCTCAAATTGACATTAATGCTTTGTAAAGTTGTCCTATATTCCTACTCATTGTTGACGAAGTATGAACCGGCTGGTTGATAGCTAGTTAGAGCGGTAATTTATGAAACTTTACATAATAAAATTTCAAATTTGAATGGATCTAATTGAAATTTATTTTTATTTGTAATCATATATTTTAATAATAATAATAATGGTATGAATCAGCGCCTTGGGAAGCTAATAAAAATGCTTCAAAATGAGCCATCTGACACCTTCATCTTGTTTGCATTGGCCAAAGAATATCAGCAAATGGAGCACTATGAAACAGCAAATAAATATTTTCAACTATTAAAATCGACTGATCCAGATTACATTGGTTTGTATTTTCACCTTGCCAAAAACTATGAAGCGATCAATAAGCTAGAAGAAGCGGTCAACACCTATAAACAAGGGATATTAATCGCCAAAAAATTGAAAGATGTCCACGCTGAATCGGAATTAAAAAATGAATTGACCAATCTAGAATTGGAATTATAAAATTCACCAAAACCCTGAAAATACTTTTTTAGCCGGTCCTCCTAACCATACATCTTTAACTTGTTCGTTTTTCATTTCAATCTTTACTTTTAACGTTCCACCCATCGTATGAACCTTGTAAATCGAATTTTCATTATTACCTGATTTCAATTTATGGGCTACGGCAGCGGCCGTAACGCCAGAACCACAGGAGAGCGTTACATCTTCGACCCCTCTTTCATAGGTTTTGACGTTCAATCCTTCAGACGTAATCTCAACAAAGTTTACGTTTATGCCATTTTTTTCATAGGCCTTACTATAGCGAATACTTTTGCCTTCTTGATATACATCCAACTGATCAATCTCGTTTCTGAAATTAATGAAATGAGGAGATCCGGTATCCAAAATCCAAGTATCTTCATCCAATTGCTCAGATGACTTAAACTGCATTTTTACGAATATTAAATGCGGATCAATCTCGGCTAAATGCAAGCCATCACTTGCATAGAACCTAGTCTTATGTTTAATGATTCCCAATTCACGGGCAAAGGCCACGGTGCACCTTGAACCATTACCGCAAAATGAACCCGGCAATCCATCTGCATTGAAATAATTCATATAAAATTCTCCATCAATATGATCTTCAAGGATTATCAGCCCATCCGCTCCGATCCCATAATGCCGTTGACACATCGCTTTAATCGTATTATGATCTTGTGGATCAATTTTCAAATGACCCTTAAAATGATCGATCAGAATGAAATCATTACCTGTTCCATGATATTTAGTGAATGGTATTGGTTGATTACTTAGCATTTTCAATGGAATGTTTTTGGGTGGGTTCGAGCGGTTTTACATTCTGACTCCTGATAAAAACCCAAATAGCAAGCAATGCAATAATAACCAAGGCCCACCTTGAAAACTTCCATCCCCATATATTACCTATATATTCGGTATCTTGATCATTCTCCTTCGAATTTTGCCCTTTCTTCATATTAGGATCAAATTTTGATGCGTTAAAGATCTATTAAAGCTTGTAAAAAGCCTTTATTATACTACTTAATAGAGGTATTTTAGACATTGGACGAACGGATTAGGCAATCAAAATTATGTTTATTTAATTCGTAAATACAAATTTACTCCAACAAAAAATATTGACCAAAGATGAAAAATTTTGCTAGCGTTGTAATAAGTTCATTGATTGGGGCTCTGCTAGGTATATTATTGTATGTACAAATAGCACCAAAACAACCAGTCATCATTCAAGAGCCTATTACTGTTCAACAAGCTTCAGGTAATGACGAATTTTTCTTAGCAGGAGAAAAAGACAGAAGCTTTTTGGCCAGCACCCCTAATGATTTCTCTTCAGCTGCTTACAAAGTAATGCCGGGTGTAGTATTCATTAAAGCTATGCAAAATGCTAGTTCGAGATTTGGTTACCCAAGTCGATCCACTGGATCAGGTGTTGTAATCTCAGATGATGGATATATAATTACGAATAATCATGTGGTAGAAAGAGCAAGAGAGATCGAGGTAATATTAAATGATAACCGGCAGTACAAGGCCAAGGTTATTGGTACGGATCCCACAACCGACTTAGCATTAATCAAAGTCGATATGCATAATCTCCCTTTTGTGAAATTTGGAAACTCAGACTCTTTACTTATTGGTGAATGGGTAATGGCTGTGGGTAATCCATTTGGTCTACAGAGTACAGTAACTGCTGGAATTGTAAGCGCCAAAGGAAGGGATATTAATATCATTGATAATGAATTCAGAATCGAAGCTTTCATTCAAACGGATGCTGCTGTTAATCCTGGAAACAGTGGAGGCGCCTTAGTAAATACGAATGGGGAATTAGTCGGTATAAATACAGCTATTATGACCTATACTGGGCGGTATGAAGGATATAGCTTTGCAGTACCTGCTAATCTTGCTCAAAAAGTAATCCGTGATCTTAAAGAATATGGAAACGTGCAACGTGGATTGCTGGGTGTACAAATTCGCAATATTGATGGTAGACTCGCCCAGGACCTTTCCAAAGAAACGGTAACAGACCTTACCAGTTCTTTAAAATTGAAAAATACGGAAGGAGTCTATGTATTTGGTGTAACAGCTAGCAGTGGAGCTGAAGAAGCCGGACTTAAACAAAATGATGTGATTACCCAAGTTAATGGAAGGAAGACATCCTCAATTTCCCAACTGCAAGAACAGATTGGCAGACTGAGACCTGGAGATGTCGTCGTGGTTAGTTATTTAAGAAATGGTTTATTGAAAAAGACCAATGTAGTTTTGAAAAAATTGAAGAGTCGTGAACTAATATCAGAAATAAATCCTGTCGATGTAATCGATAATATCGGTTTAGAAGTAAGAGAACTTACTACTGAAGAACGGCTAAAATTTAAAAAGCGTGGGGTTCGTGTTATCAAAGTAAAACCAGGATCCAAAGTAGATCAGAGTAATATGGTGGAAAGCTACATTATAACCCATGTAAATGAGATCCCTGTAGAATCAGTGGAAGAATTTAGAAATCTTATCACCGCAAGCGATAATTTTGTTCAAATTGATGGTTTTTATGAGGATGTGGATGATGAATATGCCTACAAGCTGAACCTTCAATAAAATTTACGCAATGCGGAAATCAATTCTATTAAGGATGCTGGTTATGCTGGTAATCTATTTGGGATTATCTTACTTCGGTGGAGAGATAGGCCGAAAAATTCTCTATCCTATTCGATTATTGGTTACTTTCTTACATGAATTTGGTCACGCATTAGGCGCGTTGTTTTCAGGTGGAGAAGTTTTGGATGTACAAATTAATTCCGATGGGAGTGGCTTTACACGAAGTATGGGAGGGTGGCCTTCAATTACTTTAA
>JAHEJC010000020.1 GCA_024639065.1 Lewinellaceae bacterium
GAAGTACCCAAACCGCTGGGAATGAAATCCGTATTGCGGTCCAACTCATTAATGCTCAGATTGATGATCAACTATGGTCTGATAGTTATGACCGGGATTTGGGTGATCTCTTTGCTGTACAAAGTGAAATAGCCTATAAGGTGGCGGAAGCTTTGAAGATCCAGATTACGCCTGATGAATCAGAGCGAATCCTGGCATCGCCCACTCATAACCTGGCTGCTTATGACCTATACGTAAAGGGACGATTTTTATGGAATAAGCGCACTGAAAAGGAATTATTTCAAAGTCTGGAGATTTTCAAACAGGCGGTAAGCCTGGATCCTGAATTTGCTTTGGCATGGTCAGGAATTGCGGATGCATATAATATGCTAGAACCATATGGTTTTATACCTTCAGAGGAAGCATATAGTCAAGCTAAAAAATCAGCCCTGACGGCCATTGGATTAAATAATACGTTAGCAGAAGGGCATACTTCCTTAGGTTGGGTCTATGCATTCTACGATCACGACTGGATTAAGTCAGAACGCGCTTTTGAACAAGCATTACTATATGAGCCAAATTATTCTAATGCCCATTCATGGTATGCTTGGATTCTTACAGCCCAAAAAAAACTAGACCTAGCTCTATTGCATATCGAAAAAGCCCGAATACTGGATCCACTATCACACATAATCATGGCTTCCGCTGGATACATTTACAATGTTAGTGGTGAGTATTCTCGAGCAGTTAACATACTGAAATCGGGTATCGAGATGGATCCCGGGTTTCCCCGTCATCCCTACTGGTTAGGTTTTACTTATTTAAATCTAAATCAAATGGATTCTGCCAGGTTCTATTTAGAAAAAGCGGTTGAACTTTCTAATCGAAAACCTCAATATCTTGCCACATTGGGATCATTTTACGGTTCTATTGGTCAGTTTGATAACGCGCAAGGGATTCTTGATGAAATAGAAAAGTATTCGGCTGAACGATTCGTGTCAAATTTTGATATTGGTCTAGCCATGCTTGGAGTAGGTGAAGTAAACAAAGCCATGGATTTTTTTGACGAAGCTTTAGATAAAGGGGAAACCTGGCCCATTTTTATAGCAGTGGATCCTCGTTTTAAGGAAATTAGAGAACATCCTCGTATACAATCTATAATGGTAAAATTGGATATTAACCAAGCAGATTAAGGTCATTAACTCAAACCTTTGATACAAAATTTAAATCGAATGAATTTGTTGATCAAGATTATAAATTTTAAAATATTTCCAAGTAATGAACAGACCTCCTTTTAAAGTTCGAAATGATGGCAGAAGAACATTCATCAAACAAAGCTTAGCGCTGGGAACGGGCATCCTATTTCTACCTCCGAACTCAGCATCAAAATCCTTTGGCATTCCAGGTACTATATTAGAACCGACTAAAATTGTTGGGCTCAAACCTTTCGATGGAGAAAACTACCTGAAGCATGCCCAATGGTATTCCGGACAAAACGTGAATGATGGTTTTTATTATGAGTTCCCTCCAGGCAGTCTAGCCGACCAGCAATATATAACCACCGATATGCTGGCGGATGGGAATACCATGATCCAGTTCAATATTGAATTGCAGGAAGGAGCGGATGGGCGAGTATTCCAATTTGCTTTTGGCGTTTTGAATCAGTGTAGTCTTCGAATGCGTTTCCCGTTACATTTAGTGGATCAAAACCGATGGCGTATTCCCAGAGCTGGTGCTTTCTTAAAGCCGATGTGCTGGGGTGATCGTGTGGATCTTGAAAAGGTGGATCGAATGAAATTTTATATTCACCGGAAGAGTGATCAGCCTTCCAAATTTTGCCTCACGCCGGTGAATGTTACCCAAGAGGATGTACCGGTGGTTGAACATCCGGTATTACCTAAAGGAAAATTGTTGGATTCGATGGGTCAAAGCATGATCCATTCCTGGAAAGGAAAGACCTCCGGCTTGGATGAGATGAAATCCAATCTCCAACAGCGGTTGAAAAAATCGAATCATACTTTTCCCACACATTTTTCAAAATGGGGTGGTTGGCAAAAGAAAAAGTTACGTGAAGGAAGTGGATTTTTCGGTGCGCACCAAGATGATAATAGATGGTGGCTGGTTGATCCGGATGGATATTTGTTTTGGAGTGCCGGCATTGATTCGGTAAGGGTAGATACTTCGGCCAATATTCATTTATTAGAAGATGCCCTGGAATTCTTGCCTGCACAGGATGGTGAGTTCGCCGAAGTGTTTTCAGAAAATCAGGGACAGCTGCACCTGAATTATTTGGCTGCTAATTATATCCGGACTTTCGGATCGAATGGTTGGAGAGACAAGTGGGCGACCATCGCCTTAGACGAACTCAAAAGACTGCGGTTCAATACGGTGGGCAATTGGTCGGAATGGGGATATGCCTCTAAAGCAAAGTTCCCCTACGTTCGTCCCATGCACTTTACTGCTGACCTGACCACAAACATTTACCGGGATTTCCCGGATGTCTTTCATCCTGATTTTGAAAAAGATGGGGCAGCCTACGCCCAAACACTGGTTGAGACCAAAGATGATCCAGCACTGATCGGTTACTTTATGATGAATGAACCTACCTGGGCGTTTTCGAGAGAATTGCCTGCCGTGGGAATGCTATATAATAACCAAGCATCCGCTACCCGAACCCACCTTGCTGAGTTCTTAAAGAAAAAATATGTTTCAAAAGAAAAACTTGCAGCAAACTGGAATATGGATGTGAATTTTAAGGCGATAGAAAAGGGTAAATGGCAAGGTGAATTTTCAAAGGAAGCACTAAGTGATCTGGAGTTGTTCAGCGAGCTCATGGTGGAAAAATATTTTGGAAGCCTTTCCGCAGCCTGCAAAAAAGTAGATCCCAATCACTTGAATCTGGGTATACGCTATCAAGGAGTCCCACCCCAGTGGGCAGTAGCAGGCATGAAATCATTCGATGTTTTCAGCATGAACAATTACCGCGAAAAGGTGCCTTTTGAGGTCACCCAAGAAATACATGCGTTGTTACAGATGCCGGTAATGATCGGGGAATGGCACTTCGGGGCTTTGGATGTGGGACTACCGTCATCAGGCATTGGCCATGTGCGTACCCAAGCAGATCGGGGTAAAGCCTATCGGGTGTATTTTGAAGATGCTGCGGCCAATCCTTATTGTGTCGGGGTACACTGGTTTGTGCTCTATGATCAATCGGCTATCGGCCGGTTTGATGGAGAGAATTACAACATTGGCTTTTTAGATATTTGTAACCGGCCGCATCAGGCGATTTGCAGCGCTGCAATGAAAAGCCACGAGTCCATGTATGAAATCGCAACTGGGAAGATCAAGCCATATAATGATGCACCGGAATATTTGCCGAAACTGTTTATATGATCCGAATCAGAATTACCTGTATTATAATATAAAAAGTCACCCTCTCTATTTCAATAGGGTGACCTTTTGTTTAGCTTAATATTCTATTAAGCTCGATATCATTTACGATTTCCTTTGATCATGGTTATGGTTCCCTCCCAATGGTGATGTGAATAGGGATCTAAAGCACTGTTGTAGTCATCTGTCATTCCTTCTCCAGTTGCACCTTCAAACCTTCCGGTACCTCCCAATATTTCAAACGGATCTCTCCAATGGGAAGTTACATATTCCGGATGATCGTCCATACGGCCAGGAACTACGGTACCTGAAGCGGAAACAAATAGTGAGTCCCCATTTGCCGCTATTATATAGGCTGTGGCATCCGGATCACCATAAATAAAGGATCCATCAGGTTGAGGTGTTCCGCAAAAATCGAAGTGGATGGTAGATCTTCCCACATGTGTGCCAGTCCCCTCACCATCGACAATGACATTCACTTGACCTGGGCATCTAGCTCCAAAAGGTCCATACTCGCCAACGTAATCAACCTTAAATGGTACAGTTACCTCAATAGGCTGTATTGAGGGTGTCTTCATTTGATTATAGGGTTGAGCATTTAGATCAGTCACCGATAATTCCTGATCTGTAACCAGAGAATCCTTTTCACAAGAATATAGGCCTAACATGAAAAGAACTCCGACTGATAATAATAAAAGTTTTAATTGCTTCATATCACTAAATTTTAATTTATAATAATAGTAGCGCTTAGTTGGATTTAGACAATAGACATTCAATAAATCTCAAATTATGTATGTGCCTATTTCTAATTCCGGCCAAGAGACAACCTGTGATCTTCTCACCAGAAAATGACTGTACCTATGAGTATGATAGTCTTCAACCCATTGAAGTCTCTGAGCTTTGTTGTAGGATAATACTAGATCTTAAGGTACTTATATATAAAAATTATTCTTATAATCAAATGATTAATATCATGCTACAAAAAAATGACTTGCTTTATACATGGGTTTGTATTAAAGGTTATTCAGCAATCTGCCGGTTTGGAGAGAATTACAACATCGGATTTTTGGATATTTTGTAATCGAACGTTTCAAGTAATTTCTTCTTTCAACTTATTTACTTTTTCGCCATACCTCTTCTCTCGTGATTAAGATCATTGATTAATCATTATCCAGGACTTAACTTTGCATCTGCTTCCACTCAGATACTTAAATTAAATATTATTGGATTCAAATCCACACGGTTCATAATGAACATTCTTGATTTTCTAACCAAAAAAACTGTGTCATGAAAGCTTTCAAAAACTCAATTATTTTGTCTTTACTATTTTTATTAAACTCAAATCTAAATGCCCAGATAGTCAATAGTATTTCGATCAATTCCGATGATCCAAAAGGCGTTTTACATGTGAAGCAAGGTATAGAAACTGGAGGCTGTATTGAATGTAAAGAACTTGGAATTGTACTGGAAGATTCTGATGCAGATGATCGCTGGCATATTTTTAATTCTGGAACCTCAGGAGCTATGATTTTTTGGTTGTTTGGGGCAAATGATAATATTCTTACAGCTTCGGCTATTCTCAATGAATCAGGGGTTTGGAGTGGTTCCGATATTAGATTTAAAGAAAAAATAGGCTATTTAAATCATAAAAAGATTCTTCCAAAAATTATGCAATTGAAGCCAGCAGAATACCAATTCAGAAATGGTCATGATCTGAGACCTTCTTTGGGATTCGTTGCTCAAGATGTTGAAGAGATTCTACCTGCGTTTGTTAAGACTGATGATAGAGGTAATCGACTTTTGAATTATAGTTATTTCTCAGTGTTAGCTATTAAGGGTGTCCAGGAAGTTCATCATGAGAATCAATTTCTACGAAAAGAAGTTGATATGCTACAATCTCGTATGGAGAAGCTGGAGAAATTACTTATTGATCGTCAATAATTTTAATAAAGGAAATTTCAGATCAAGTTGAATCAAACAAACTAAAATTTCCAATATCATAAGATAAAGCATAGTGCATAGTAAGGTCGTCAAATCCTATTAAATCATGGCGATATTAGTTTCCAAATACTATGACATTGCCAACCAAAAGGATTAAATGCAAATTTAATTCAGACTAGATGAACTTTAGATTTACTCACCCTAATTGTAGTTTAATTAATACAATAAAAAGCCACCTACCTTAGGCTCTGGTAGATGAACTTTTATTTAACTTAGAATTTATAAGCTTTACCTAATTTGAGATTTTCTTTTATCATGGATATGGTTCTATCCCAATGGTGATGCGAATATGGATCTAAATCACTATTGTAATCATTCCTTCTCCAGTTGCACCTTCAAACCTTCCGGTTCCTCCCAATATTTCAAAAGGATCTCTCCAATGGGAGGTCACATGTTCTAGATGATCATCCATTCGGCCAAGAACAACTCTTCCTGTAGCAGAAATAAATATTGAAAAAGTCTAATCACTTTTTAGGTTTAAATAATCCCATCCATATCAATAGGGAGCTTTCTTATTCTTTTGCCTGTTAAGTCAAAAATAGCATTTGCCAGAGCCGGTGCTACTGTTGGCAGACCGGATTCACCTGCGCCATCAGGTGGCGCCTCGCTTTTAAGAATAAGAGTTTCTATTTCAGGACATTGACTGATCTTTAATTGTGGATAGGAGTCAAAATTTTGTTCAACAATAGATCCATTCTCTATGGTCAGTCCTGCATAGGCAGCGCCCAGGCCCATTACTATGGATCCTTCAGTCTGCGCTTTAACCGTATTTGGATTAATGCATATTCCCAAATCTAATACCGTGGTAATCTTTGTCGGTACCACGCTTTTGCCTTTTTGCATCACTTCAATGACCATAGCGAAAAAGGCACCGGATCTTTCAGCTGTGGCGATGCCTCTGCCGGTTCCTTTTGGTCTGGGTGCGTTCCAGTTGGTGATTTTTGCTACTTCCGACAATACTCGTCGATATCTGGGATGATCGAGCATATCTAATCTGAATTTAACCGGATCCTTCCCTGCCAGGTGTGCCAGTTCATCGATGAAACTCTCATGAGCAAAAGGATTCGTAGAGTGGTATACAGCCCTCCAGTACGATATCGGGACATGTCTCTTGCGGAGCACACCTTTTACTGATAAATTAGGTATTAAATATTCCGTATTTATCCCGCCCATTAACTGGCGGCCGGCAGTCATGTTATCACCGGTTTGGTTTCTGATCTCCTGGGCAATGACTTTATGTTCCAGGGCATTAATTTTTCCACTTACATCCAGGACCGCTTTGCACACATTCAGACTGCAAGCGCGGAAGGGTCCTTGAGTCTGGTCATCTTCACGGGTCCAGATTACTTTTACAGGCGCACCGGATTTCTTGGAAAGATCGGCAGCTTCCTCAGCGACATCGGTCATTGACCTTCGTCCGAATCCACCTCCCATAAAGGTGTAATTAATCTTTATAGCGTTTTCTGGGATTTCATATTTTTTAGAAAGGAAGGAACGGATGCCATTGGGATTTTGTGTTGATCCCCAAAATTCAGCACTGTTATCTTTAATACTCACCATGGCATTCATGGGTTCCATGGGGACATGGGCCTGGTAGGGGGTTTCGTAAGCCGCTTCTATTACAGTGCTATTACCTTTAAAGACATTCTTCACGTCTCCTTTACCGAATAGTTCATCTCCGTCTTTCTTGGCGGCCTCATAGGAATCGCCTGTTATCGTCTCATTGGAAATTTCTTCAAGGTTTAAAGTGTCCCATTCTATGTTGAGAGCCTTTCTTCCCTGAACAGCGGACCAGTAGTTTTCTGCCAAAACCGCCACACCTTCTCGCTTGCGACCATACACCTCTCTCTCGGTTCGGAAAACAAATTTCACTCCCGGCACTTTGAGGGTTTCTGAATCATCATAACTTTTTACTTTTCCGAGAAATACTGATGATCGCTCGACGGACGCATATAACATTCCCGGAGTATAGAGGTCTATTCCGAATTTTGCTTCGCCGTTGGTCTTGAGTGGAATATCTTTCCTGAATACAGGTTTTCCAATGATCTTAAAATCCTTTGGATCCTTGAGTGGTGGATTTTCTAATGGTTCCAATTTGTTGGCCTCTTCGACCAGTTGCCCGTAGGTTAAGACTTTCCCATCCTCGCTGATAACGGATCCATTACTAGCTTTACATTGATCAACTCCTATGTTCCAGGTATTTGCTGCTGCCTGTTTCAGCAGCTCTCTCGCAGCAGCACCCATCTTCCTCAATTTTTCAAACTCAGTTTGTATGCTCCGGCTACCTACTACCATTTGACTTCCATACAGGTCACGACTAGCTTCAGATTGTCTGATTTCAACACGATCTATATCCACTTCCAATTCTTCTGCAAGTATCATGGGGATGGATTGAAAGGTCCCTTGTCCCATCTCGGGCCGATGATTGTATAAGATAATGCTGTTGTCCAGACCAATGGAGATGAATTGGTTTAGATCAAGTCCAGCCAAATCTGCGGAGACCTTAGTGATCACTTGTTGGTCACCATTAGGGCCAGGTACGCACCCAACCACAAGAAAAGCCCCCGATACGGAAGACAAATGGATAAATTTTCTTCTAGAAATTTGTTCCATATCTACATTTTTATCGATTGTTTGATGGCTTTTTTTATCCTGGGATAACACCCGCACCGACAGAGTACCAGATTTAAAGCATTATCAATCTCCTCATCAGACGGGTTCGGGTTCTTCTTTAGCATGGCGGCTGTGCTCATGATCTGACCCGACTGACAATAACCGCATTGGGGAACCTGTTCTTGAATCCAGGCCAATTGCACCGGGTGATCATTATTTTTTGACAGTCCTTCAATAGTAGTGATTTCTTGGTCTACAATAGTTCCTGTTGGTATTACACATGACCGAACAGATTCACCATTCAGATGAACAGTGCAAGAGCCACATTGAGCGATACCACATCCATATTTTGTACCGGTTAGTCCTAAATGATCCCGGATGGTCCAAAGCAATGGCATATTGGGATCTACATCTATTTCTCTGATTTGTCCGTTAATCTTAAGTGATATTTTGGCCATAACGACATCCAGTTTGTTAGTGTATGTTAATTTACTAATTTATTTTGGATTCCAAGGTTTGCACGACTAAAAGGAGGATTGCAAAAATTAAGTGAATTGTTTGTTTAGAGATCTTTTAAGGATTACCTCACTGCGTCTTAGATAACTTGATTGGTCAAGCTTTGTCTAATGTGTCCAAATTATCTCTTCATTATTAACTTCGGTCATCAGAGCTGTTTAAGGTATGAAATTTTACAGACAACCTGATTTTGAGGTCTTTGGTCAGGAATAGATAGAACATCTTAATCCTTTCTGCAGCAAAGATTGATGGATGCCTCTCTCCCTTTAATATTAAATGTCTAATAAGTTCAACAAAAAAGTTTTTGGCATTGATGCAATGGCACCTATCTATATCATAGTATTACCTGATGCACATCATTGTATTTTGAAGGAGACCAATTTATATTAAAACAACTGATATGAAAAAGATAATAGGGATACTGTTGATAATTCTAGTGAGTTTCCCAATGATTGCATGGGGTCAAGGAAATAAACAAAAGACAAAGGTATTCAAAGTCAATGTGTTCGATATTAAACTGGATGATAAAGGATCACCTGTAATGAACAAAAAAGACAGTTTAATCTTTTCTAAAATAAGCGGAAAATACTTTTTACATGCTCTCAAAGACTCCTCGATAGATGTAATATTTGAAGATCAGATCATCAACTACCCAATCCAAAAAATTGGCAAGGTTAAATTCAAAAGAAAAGGAAACGTTGGAAAGGGAATGGCCATTGGAATGGGCGCAGCAGTTGTTGCTACGGGAGTGGTGGCTTTAGCTGGTGGAGGTCTTGGCACAGTGATACCCGCATTCTTTGGCGGTATTTTTGGGCCTCCTGTTGGAGCTATTATAGGATCAAACGTAGGTCATACCTACTGGATTAATGGTGAACTACAAGTATATCAGCAGATGAAAAGTGAATTACAGCAATATCTTTTCATTCCGAAATAAATAATTGATTTTCGTATTTCTTTTCGAAAGAATTCCATAATATTTCTTTTAAATAATTTGCAAGCACAATTCATAGTTGATTTTTTCAATCGAAGCAAGTCAGACATGCTTAATTATTACCAGCCTTCATTTCGCGGATCTGCGTTTCGCTCAATAAGGACTTAAGGACGGTGTTTTCATTGCTTGACTATTACAAAATTATCAGGTGAATAATGTTATCTTAGTTTTGAAAAAATCTTTAACCTGGCCAAAGATCCTCCATGTCATATATGCTGTCGACGTCCTTTTCTCAAATTGTATTTTTAGTCTTTACATTGATGGGCCAGGCTGCGACTATGAATGCACAACCAGGCACATCGATGGCGGTACGTAACCAAACCGAAGCAGGCCAGTTTATAGTAGAGCCTCCTACATTGATTTGCGCAGGATTTGAGTGGAGCATTACTGGTGATAAAAACAGAAATGCTAGTGTGTTGGTAGACTTTCGCAAAAAAGGAGCAACCGTTTGGCGACAGGCGCAACCCATGCTACGTATAGGCGATGAGAAGGTATATGGCCACGATCAGCGATGGGTTTATACTACGCCGCACAAGTTTGCCGGCAGTATCTTTCATCTGGAACCTGGCACCCGTTATGAATGCCGTTTTCAACTTATCGACCCTGATGGTGTAGAAGGAGAAGTGGAACGTCTGGTGGAAGTACAAACCAGAGATGAGCCTCGCCCTTATAAAAATGGCCGTGTATACCACGTGTATCCGCCCGGGTACCAGGGGACTAAAGAAAGTCCCGCTTTTACTGGATTGAATGAGGCCTACTACGGATTAGGTAATCTAGGGGATTGGTGGCTGGTGCCGGAGCCTCGAGTGCAGGCTGGTGACATGATTTTAGTTCACGCTGGTATTTATAAAGCTGACCGGCGAGACTATGTGGATCCCTTGGCTTTACCATTCCATGGTACCTACTTGCTTACCCAAAAAGGAACCCCTGAGAAACCTATCACCATAAAGGCTGCCGGCGATGGCGAAGTTATTTTTGACGGCGATGGCGCTTACCGCCTATTTGACGTGATGGCCGCAGATTACCATTATTTTGAAGGCCTTACCATTCGCAATACGGAGATTGCCTTTTACGCCGGGTTGAAAAGGGTAATGGGTAGTAGCGGTCTGATCGTAAAGCATTGCCGTATTGAGGATGTTGGTATCGCCGTCATGACCCATAGCGCCGATTCTAAAAACTTCTATATTGCTGATAATGTGATGATCGGCCGTCACGACCCTGATACGCTAATAGGTTGGTATGGTTTTGCAGATCCAGCTCCTCTTACCTCATACTACGCGGTTAAAGTATATGGGCAAGGACATGTAGTATGTCACAATTATATTGCCTTTTTCCACGATGGCATTTGTATTGATACCCACGGATTGCCAAATCCGGATAAGGAATGCGTTTCTATTGATTTTTATGGTAATGATATTTTTAACGTTTCCGATGATTTCATTGAAGCGGATGGAGGCGTGCACAATATTCGTGTTTTTGAAAATCGCGGGTTCAATTCTTATCACTCCGCTTTAAGCGCACAACCGATTTTTGGCGGTCCTGTTTATTTTGTGAGAAACCTTTGTTATAATATTCCCGGTACCGCCCTAAAATATATGGTGCGACCGGCAGGTATTTTAACTTACCAAAACACGTTTATCGCAGAAGCCAGTATAACCATTTTCTCAAATGGTCATTTCAGAAACAACCTGTTTTTAGGCCCCAGCCAAAGCCGTCCAGCATTAAGTGCCTCCACCACCACCAACTATTCCACTTTAGACTATAATGGTTACCTTAGGAAGGAGGGAATTCAAACAGCCTACCGATTGGCCTATCCAGCTCACGACAGCCTGAATCATGCAGATCGAAAGGAACTAGGGTTAGTGGAAGCCTCCAGTCTCAAAGAATTCGGAACAAAGACAGGCCATGAATTACATGGAGTTGAATTGGACATTGATATTTATGAAAACCTGGATCTCCCTGATGCTGAAAAGAGCGGTGTTGTTTATGCGGTTGAGGGGCATGACTTTAGATTAAAACCTGACGGGAAGGCCATAGATGCAGGATGTATATTGCCCAATATTAATGATACTTTCACTGGCCAAGCTCCGGACCTTGGCGCATGGGAGTACGGCCAACCCGTTCCTCACTATGGTCCACGAACCGGTCACTGAAAGGCATCTTAGGCATTTCAATTTCTAGGGTTAACAAGCAACTACCTTCCTTGAACCTATAAATATTCTAGCTGAAATTAATGGAGCTCATCCCGTTTGGGAAGCAACGTATTTTCTAGACCTTAAGGAAAATCTTGTTCCGATACATAATATAAAGAAATACCCAAACCAGTGCTGTAGCTCCAATAGCTTGAAACACTTCATGCCATGGCTCAGGAGCAAGGGTATAGATCCCTTCAAAAGCTAATCTGGAAGTACTATAGAAATCGATAAATCTATAGGCGAAGTAAATGAGCAGGGAGTTCATCCCAATAACTTTAAAAAAGAAAGCCCACCCAGTAAATCCTTTGACATCAATAACCCAATAAAAGCAGGCCAGGAAGAGAAAGGACATTCCAGCGGTCAACAAAATAAACGAACTGGTCCAAAGATGTTTGTTAATAGGAAAATACAAACCCCAGAGGAGACCGAGTAGCACTCCGGCTAAACCTAAAAGCAACAGTTTGAGTGCCTTGTTGAATTTTGTGGTCTGCTGTAAAATTTCACCGGCCCAAGCTCCCAGAACGGTTAGACAAAGTGCAGGGAACTGAGTTAGAAGTCCAAGCTCATCGTAGGTACCCTGAAGGAGTCGACCAGGTAAAAATGTTCGGTCAATCCATCCCACCAAATTACCTTCAAATGATAAGTCACCCGCTCCATAGCCAGGAACCGGAATCAAAAAAAGCGCAACGAAATATACTATCAAAATACCACCTACCCAATACAAACGCTGGGACCAACTATAATTGACAAATAAAATAGCCGTAAAAAAAGTAGCTATTCCAATACGCCCCAATACACTAGCAACCCTGATTTGTGCAGGTTCGAAAAATGGTATTGGAGCATTTTTGTAAATAATTCCAAGGCAGATTAATATGACCATCCGCTTAAATGCCTTTTTGTAAATATCATATTTGGGCAGCCCTTGGCTTTGGCTTTTACCAATAGAAAAAGAGAGTGAAACGCCTGCAACAAATAGAAAGAGCGGCAGAATGAAATCATAAAAAGTAAACCCGTCCCAGGGTGGGTGCGTCATTTGGGCACTAACAAAGTTTACCCAATCCAGCTGTGTTTTGCCATTTAGCCGTACCAAGAATTCCCCTCCTCCGGCGATTAAGAGCATATCAAAACCCCTCAGCGCATCTAGTGAAAGTAGTCTGTTGGAATTGGTAGGCTTGTCCATCATATTTAATGCTGTAACCTGATTTGTTCACATTGGTCTTTTATACCAATAGCTAATTCAAAGTAATATAGTTGCAATTTATATATTTACTTATTAGCAATGGATCACCGCATGAAAACATATGGAAATATAAAGAAAAGAGACTTAATCCAGCAACCTCGACTAGCAGGAGGAAGATTGGTTGTTGCGCGTTAGCATCTAAGTAGTGCTAAGAGTGCTAGGCGTTATGTAAATACTGTAGTTAGTGGGTTCCTGATGAATGCATAGGGGATTATTTTTCTTGCCGGCTCGACAATCTTACTACCCCAGTGCCCGGAGCAACTTGGTATAAAACGAAACGGCCATTTACATCGTGAAGCACCTCCAATGAAACAGAGGTTTCACCTGCTGAATTCATTTGGACCACGTTCCAATCATCTGGTAAATAAGTTTTTAAAGTCAAGGGCAGATCATACAATGAAGGATCCAAGTCATGAGTAAGTGTTACATTGATTTCAGCTCCTTCCCATTGTGCTTCTACCTGGGAAGCTTGTCGCTCCCGGATGTATTTGGTCACATCAGCAAATGTCGCTACCCAAAGATCTTCCTCTCTTTCTTTTATATATTTGAAATATTCCTCTAACTCGGCACCCGTTCTAGCCTCCCAGCCTATACCATCCACCCCATGAAATACCAGCACTAACCATACGTTGTCATGTGCCAGGCAGGTATCCACCCAGGATTTCATGGTCTTCATGGTGATATTGGTTAATGGCCCTCGCTGCCACTGAACATACTCTTTGGTAGATTCTCCGGGATTCATCGTATTCCAACGGTTCAATTCTTCAAGATAGGGTTCCGGCATCCGATTTCGCAAAGCGGGATATAGTTCATATGCATATTCCATGACCCGTTCGTTTTCAGTTCCATAAGGACATTCTGCCGAAAACGTATGCTCATCACCTAAGAATCGCTTAATATCTTCTTTGCTTTTTGTCAACTCAAACAGAAGATTCGTTTCATCCAGCACTGCCAGCCTGGGATGAGTGATAGTATGACTTCCAAACTCATGGCCCTGAGCGGCGTAACTTTTGATGTCCTCCCAGGTGGTGGTGTCCGTGGTGTTATTATGAAAGATTTTGTCCTTTTTTGGTAAATCTCCATTCCTGATTTTCTGGTAACCTTCTTCAATCACTTTAATAGCTCCTTCCATATCCCCGGCATCTACGAGTGCGCCAGCATCGCTATGATATTGAATAGCGCCATCAAAGTTAGTGTAGCCAATGGCGGAAGCTCTTTCAAATAGATTGTTTTTGTCAGTAGTTATGGTAGCTGTTTCTTCTATGATTGTTTCGATGGGCCTTCCAATAAACCTTCCCCCGGCCGAACCTTTAATCTTGCCGGTTAGAATATAGAAAGTAGCCGGTAGCTCCATTTGGTTCATGATGGGAAGCGCTATAGTAAATTGGTTGATCGTGCCGTCATCATAGGTCAGCGAAATAGCGGCTTTCTTTCCATCCTGCCATCTGGTTATCGTGGTTTGCCCAGGCGCCTGTTCAATACTTGTGCAGGCCATTAAAAAAACTACAGTAAGTAGCCAAAGTTGATTGCAATTCATGATTCTTAATAATATATTTGCGCTAAGGGATATCACGGTTTACGGTTTCCCATTGCTCACTAACCACCGATTTTTCAAGGGCTTCAAGGACTGCTACACCTCTTAAAATGTTTTCATGACTGCGCGGTTCCTTCCCTGTTCTGAACATGTCAACCATATCCACATAACTTTTAGCTGGGACCTGGTCTTGCACTCTCGATTTTAATGCTACAATACCTTCTTCGGTTTCAATAAATGTTTCCCAACCGTATCGCTTGCTGGTGAAAACCAGGGTCGCAAGCATGCCACTTTCAAAAACCAAACTGGCGCTACTATTTTTTCCGTTTTTGTTTATGCGCACTTTACTAACCGGGTCATTAAAAATGTATAATAAAGGTTGTACCAGATGGGCACCATAAAAAAATACCCCTCCATATTCAGAGTGCATATCCAAAGGTCCATACCGGACCACTTGCTGGATGTCTTCCATTTCCTTTACTTGTTCTTTCATATCAAATGTTGTGTAACTATGGGCAATGGAACTGAAGGAAGTAACTGGTGTGCCCAGTTTGCGCGCCAGGGCCAAAAACTCTTTACCAGCCTCCAGTCTATAACAAAATGGTTTATCAATAAAAGTGGGTATCCCGGCTTCAACAAACGGAGTGGCTGCTTCCAGGTGATACTTCCCGTGACGGTGATCTACAATTAGTGCATCGATTTTGCCCAGCATTTCCACAGGGTCTTTGACCATGTTGGGGATTCCCCCTTTTTCCATGGCTGTTTTGGCAAATGCCTCGGTCTCGCCCCAAACATATTTAACTTCTATGCCGGGAAACATCTTGTCAATGTTAAAGAGCTTTCCAAAACCCGCGGTATGTGAATTCTCAGCCCCAATGATTCCTATATTTATCGGGTCTGGATGGCTACTCGGTTCCGGGATTAATTGAGCAGCAGTAGAAAAAGCCAAGGTAGACATCGCTGCTCCCTTACCTGCTTTTACTATAAATGATCTTCTAGATTCCATGTTTGTTAATCGATTGTATTATAAAGTCATTTCCCATCCTTTTTCATATGAACGGCTCCAGAATTTCTCCGCTTCAACATCCTGGACGATATGTCCATTGTCCGGGTCTATGTCCAAAGACCGGCCCACGCGTTGTGCAATGTTTCCTAATTGCACTAGTAACGTACTTTTGTGACCGGAATCAATATCCGCATGTAACTTGGTACCATTTGATATAGCATCAAACATATTGGTTATATGTAAAGCGTCTAGTTGCTCGGCTGGATTGGTAAGATTTCTGGAGTCAACTTCCCTATTGGCTCTAGCCTCTTTAACCACCTTCCCATCCAGGTCAAATATTGTATAGCTATCTCCTCCAGGGATAAGCATACTCCCGTTTTCTCCATAAAACATCACCCCTACTGCACTTCCTTCTATATTTTTCCCGTTACAACTTCTTCCTTCCCAGGACATGGACAAGCCTTGCTTAAAATCCAAATTGATCACTTGGGTATCCGGAGTTTCCCAGTCGTCTTGGTAGCGGTATCTTCCACCGTTGGAACTTACTTTAAAAGGATAGTCAACTGCCATGCCCCAACGCAAAAGGTCTATCATATGCGTCCCATTGTTTAAAGCTTCACCGGTACCCCAGTGCCAATGCCAGTGCCAATTATAGTGAATTAAGTTATCCTTAAAATTTCTCCTGGGCGCCGGCCCTTGCCAAAGATCCCAGTCCAACCAATCCGGTACCGCAGTTTCTTTGCCGATACCTATAGATGGGCGATTATTAGAGTACCAACCTTTGCCAAAATAAACGCGACCTATGACCCCGTTTTTTATTCCTTCAATCCCTTCCATAACATTGGGCCATGACCGGCGTTGGTTTCCCATCTGTACCACCTTGCCATAGCGCTCTGCTGCTTCCACCAGCATCTCACCTTCTTTGGGATTATGACTACAAGGTTTTTCGACATATACATGCTTACCAGCCTGCATGGCTAAGAGAGATGCTGGTGCATGCCAATGATCAGGTGCGGCTATAACCAAAATATCTACCTCATCGCTTTCAAGTGATTTGCGAAAGTCAGGATATCCCTTTGCTTTTATAGTTTGTCTCTCCTCCACAGCCAACAGGCAATTTGCAATGGCCCTGCTATCGACATCACAGATATGGATTACCTCACAATTGTCCTGAGAAGCAAAATTTTTAGCTAAGGCGGTGCCACGGCTATTTACGCCCATCACTGAGATCTTGATTTTTTCATTTGCCCCCATTATGGAAGCATAGCTTCGGGCACTGAATTGAGGTAGTATGCCACCAGCAACCAATACCGCCGAAGCACCAGTGGTTTTTTTTAGAAAGCCTCGTCTTGAATTTGAATGATCAGTCATTTGATGTGCTTTAGAAAAATAAAAAAATTGTGCTACAATACAGGCTCTACTAAAAATACACAATACAGACATATTGTTATCACGCTTACCTTAATAAACCTACACTTGTCTAGAAGAAAGACAAGTCATCTTTGACGAAATCATTGATGGATCAATGAACTTGTCAGGACAAGAATCGCTAATCAACAAGATGTATGTAATTGGCTTTCGGTATTATAGGATACACTTAATAGAATATGAAGAATTTGTAAAATAGTAAGACAATAACTACTCTTAAATCTCATTACCCGAGGGCTCCATATAAAACTATTACAGCTTACAGGCTGATGCTTAGTCTAAGGAGCCCATTCACACCCCCGTTGGATTTCTTTTTGAATCCATTTAGGATTCTCCAGGATTTCATATGAACTCTCTAAAAATTTAAGCATCCAATCGCGCGAATTATCGTCTAAATAGATACAGTTTTTAGGTATGCTGAGCACTTCTTCTTTCTTTTCAATAAACATTTTAATAATCGTGTCGTAGTAGCCCTCCTCTCCACATTTACCAATAAAAAATCGTTCCTGCACGTTTGATATGGGCATTTTTTCATTAGCTACAGCATAAGGAGCCTTAACAATACCCGCATAATCAAAATCATAAGGGATTGCCTTCACGGTCTTTTCTTCACTATTCAATACAAATTTTAAATTATGCTTATTCAACACAAACCAATCGGAATTACCAGCGATAAATTGAAACATGGCCAGGATATTGTAAGACTGAGGTTCAAGCGATTTCGAGTTAATTCCTTTTGGATCATAAACTCTTCCACCAATACGACCGGCTAATTCATCATCATCCTCGATAATAAAAGCGAAAGTGCTGCGTGGTTTTTGTTTTCCTCCGGTGTCCTCCATATGGAGCTTTACTACTTGCGCCCGAAAACTATTATCGGTGAAGACATTAAAGAGTTTATACACCAAATATTCTCGTAAAACTAACTGTTCATAGTTAGCACCAGATTCGCAACCTACCACCAGTTTGAGCTTGTGTGGGGAAGTCAAGCCATCTTGCTTAATTTCCTTTTTAGAAAATTTAAGGCGGATGGGTGGGTACCGGCAATTATTCAGGCGCATATTACCCCGGCTTTTTATTTCTATTTCGCGGGTGATGAGGGTGCCTTCCTTATCCGCATAAGTCATGATGGCTGGCTGATACGCTTCTTTCTTCTTCTCCTTAAGAAATTTTCGCTGATCAGTTTTTATAGTAATCGTTAAAATATCATCGCGTACAAGTGATTCAAACACTGTTGCGCTATCGGTTTCGGCAGCGTCATCAGTCATCGCCTCTTGGGCATGGAGTGGTAATGCAGGAGCACAAAACCAAAAGCTATAAATAATGGCAGCACTCCTTAAAAAGTGCAAAGTTTTCATTTGAGTGTCTTTTTTATCAAGTTAATAAAATTATATTTGATTTACTAGAGGAATTTGAATTACCGTAAAATTATCGGTGTTTGATAATAGTATTAATTATAGGTTATTGCGGCTAAAGAACAGCTATAACTGTTTAAAAAACAAAGAAAATATCTGACGAATCTACTTTCTCAATTTTGAGTATTTAATACCCGTTCGATTGCTGAGATCCTGCTAAGTAGGGAGCTTACATCTTTGTCGTAGTGATAGTGGAGACCAAGCAGTAATTTCAGTAATGTATTATAGCTTCGATTCTTTTTCAAAAGCTTTCGAGCTGGAGCCGCCATCGAGCCTATATCGAGAAGCATTTGGCGAGAATAGCTTTAGTTCTTTATGTTCCATATATTATTATTTACTTACTTGATAATATAACCGAATGAATCCAATTTAGCGGGAATCCTTCTGCTATCTTCTTTCTGTAGGAATATCACTTTCCAACCGTTTACCTCAAGAGGCAAACCATCTCCTCAATGTTCAGGGGATACCTTGACTAAGAATACTTCCGCTTTTCTGTTTACTGGTGATACCTGTGATGTCTATCTTGAGGGGGAATAAGGGTTGGAATCACCTTCTTTGCTACTTATTTCATAGTTCGTTACTTTACATCTTCAAGTGGACAACTTTCTCTTGGCTGGTTTGAAATGGATAGGTACCGAAATTAAATTTATTTCCAAACATCCTCAAAAACTCTTAGGTAGTTAGCACCTAAAAACTTGCTAATAAATATATCGGAATGACCTCGCTTAATTAATGCTGACAATAGATTAGGTAATTTACTGATATCTCCTAGTCCCGGAGTTGCCAGTTGCTGACCATACAAATCACTTCCCAATGCAATATGATCTTCTCCCATTATATTCAGCGCGCACTCAATGTCGTCAATGGCTTCTTCAATAGATCTGTACATGATCCAAATCATGCCAAGCACACCTCCTTTATCTGCCAAAGACTGTAATAGTGCCTTGTCGCGGGATAATGAAATTTTCGGTCTGGAAATCAATCCGTTTAGGAGATCAAAATCATTTTTTGACTCGGAGTAAAACATGGTAGGTGTAGAGTGCGATAGGATCATCGGCTGTTCAACTAAATCCATGATTTCCCAATATCCTTCCCGGCTAATATGAACCAGATCGATTACAATTCCACAATCCACAAATTTTTTAATCAAATCTTTTCCCTTTGAAGTGAGCCCTCTTCTAGGTTGATTTCCCCAGCTACCCTCTCCAAATGCATTGGCGCGGGTATGAGTAAGGCTGGCTATTCGCAGACCTGCCTGATAGTACCAATCTATGAGTTCCATGTCATCACCTAAAGCTTCACACCCCTCTAAGGAGAGGATCCATCCGACCTTACCATCAGATTTGGCCTCCATGATATGATTAATCGTTGTGCAATGTATTAACTCATCTTGATCTTGTATCGTTTGATGAAAACATTGTACCATCTTTCGGCCAGCCAAGACCGGGTCGTCCATTTTAGAGTCATCCAGGTAGATCGCACATACTTGGGTATTGATGCCACCGGCATGCCATCGCGGGATATCGTATTGGCCTGAACAACCAAATTCGATGGTATGTGGAGAAAATCCAAATTTTAGTAATTGGTGACCTGCATATTTTTGAGAAGAAAACAGCCATTGACTTATAGGAGGAGTTTGATTTTTTTTACTTATGTCAATTTCCTGGTCACTAAGCGGAATAAGGATATCCGAATGGCCATCAATAACAATCGATGAACTAAGAAGGTCTTCAATTTTTCTTTGAATATGGTTTGAAAGCATATCGGATGAAAATAATCCAATCCTGAGAATGATCCAAGTGAAAAGGCTTTCAATTGGAATTTTTCCTAGATACTTGCTCTGGTTTGTGATGGCTCCGGATGGTCATATTATTTCCCAATGGATAATGATTAGGCCATCAAGCGTATATATGGACGAAACCGCTCGGGATGGTAAGGTATTTTATATAGATTCTTTTTGGAGAGCATGGTGGGTATCTGATAAAAGTTAATCATACTCCAGTACACCTTAGGGTTGTTCATAAACTATCATTATATTATAATTTACATTAAAGGTGCTTGATCCATCAGGTTGAATACAAATTTTGGTTCCCCCAGGATTATTTGAATAATTAAGAAAGTAGTCAAATACATATGTATTCCCGGAACCATAATTTGCTGGAATAATAAATTTTGGATCAGAGTCTACCAAATGAACCGAAACTGACAATATATTCAAATTGGTGGGAATACCAGAATCGAAACACTGGGTAGCACCAGTTTCTTCAGTTTGAATAACCATTTTTTTTACCTTAATAGCTGGCGCATCACTGCCCATCATCGTGTAACCATTTACTTCCAGTGTTGCGTCTGGCACGGTAGTTCGAATACCTACGCGTCCATCACCACGGATGGAAAGGATATCTCCCGTTATTCGGTGGTAAAAATTCATCAAATCAAAAGAATTCTCTGAACCTATCCTTGCTGCAATATCCCAAAATCGATTATTCGTACTGGCATCAAATGTGCTATTGGTAAACCGCAATCTGGAATAATCCTGTTCTTCTTCAAATAATAGGATATGGGCTCCTTGAAATCCTGTAAGAGGTAAGATGGAATTCACTTCTATTTGCAGGCCAACCTGACCGGTTATAGAATTTGAAAAAATGTGAAGAATAAAAAACAAGTTCCCAATTATTAGTTTTGAATTATTCATTGCTTTAGCAAACTATAAGTTATCAACTATTCTTAGTGGAGGTCTACCAATAATTAAATGTAGTCCATTTCAATTTAACTTTGAAAAATATGGATTGAATTCTTACAATCTTTTCTGAATATTCCTATTTGTTGAGCTACCTGTATAGATGGCTTTACCATCTCATCTGGAAATGCCAATGGTGGTCCGGATACGCTTAAAAATGGAGGGGGTATCTATCCATAGAGCCATTGCTTCTGGCGACACTTGCCCCCAGAATAACTAATTGTGTATTTGAAGGAAACTTTGGTACTACCCGGGGGGGAGCTATGTATCATGGAGCTGAAGTGTCGGAAAGTGTTTGCCTACCTAAGTTCGTCAATCTCTGTGCTATATTTCGAGGACTACAGACTGCTGTCACTTGGCACCAAAACATTTAGCTAGTTGAAGTGCATAAGTACCCACCCCACCACTACTCCTAATAATAATGACTTCCTGATCCTTTTGAATATTCCCTTTATCTCTAACTACTTTCAGGGCTCTGGTGGCAGCCACGGGTAACGCGGTAGTTTGTTCAAAAGAGATATTTTCCGTTTTCGCGCAATTGCTTTTTCCAGAGCAATGCAATATTCTGCAAATCCTCCAAATCCAAAATCCGCCAGATCGGGGAGTATATGATCTCCCAGTCTGAATTTTGTAATTTTTTCACCAACTTTTTCGACAATACCAGATATTCCGGATCCAAATATTTTACTTTTGGGAATCATTCCCATTTTCAGTGATCTATAATCTGCTGCATTTGGTGAAACAGAATTGATTTTTATAAACACTTGTTTTGCCTTGAGGCTTGGTTTTTCAATTTCTTGTAAACTGAGTTTTTCAGGTAATCCCTTTTATTTTAGACAATGGCTTTCATCATATAAATATCACCTATCAAAAAAAGAATTCGTGCAGCGTATAATTATTTTATGTCCTAGTCCAATTCAAAGGTTGAAGAACGGATAATTTTATGATGAAAAATGTGATATAATGATCGAATGCTTTCCGAATAAATTATGTTAATATATATAGCTGAGATATTCATTGAGTTATCCATCAGCATAATGAAACTTAGAATTAACTGTAATTTCAGAGATTATGACTAAGAAGATTTTTAGTACTGTTTTTCAATTTTTGATAATTGGTATAATTTCCATTGTAGGTAATAAAGACCTTCTAGGTCAAAATCGTAATTTAGTATGGTCCGATGAATTTAATGGTCCAGCCATAGATCAAACCAGGTGGCAGTTTGAAATGGGCAGGTCTAATGACAATATTCATTACTACACAGACAGGTCAAAAAATGTAACTATAGAGGACGGTAAACTACTCATCATTGCTCAAAAAGAAAACTATAAAGGATATGAGTATACCTCAGGTCATATAAATACGGAACAAGCCCAGTACTGGAAATATGGGAGGATTGAAGCAAGTATCAAATTACCTGAAGGAGCAGGTTTTGTGCCGGCCTTCTGGATGATACCAGAAGATAATATATATGGATGGTGGCCCAACAGTGGTGAGATCGATATTATGGAACATCCTACAAATGAGAAATCCAAGATCTATGGTACTGTACATACACAATTTTATAATTTATTTCTTGGACCTTCTCCACCTGAGGGAGGGACGATAGAGATACCGGATGCAGAAAGCACATTTCACCTCTATGCCATCGAATGGAGTCAGGATCAAATTGACTTCTTTGTTGATGATGTGAAATATTTTTCATTTGAAAATAATGGTGCCGGATTTCAAACCTGGCCATTTGATCAACCTTTTTTCATAATTCTAAATCTGGCTGTAGGCGGAGGATGGGTAGGCCCACCTCCCTCAAGCACAAAATTTCCAGCAGTCATGGAAGTTGATTATGTCCGGGTGTATCAAGACTTACAAGATTTACAGATTATCGGTCCGGATTATGTAGCCTATCTATCCGAAAACGTTCCTTATTCATTAAGTACCCTGGAGGAAACGGATTATGCCTGGATGGGTACGGGTGGAGATGAGACTATTCTGAAACCAAACTTACCTGATATTACTGTTGACTATGGAATTTTCAGTCCATTAATAGAGGCAAAAATTTCTTCAAAAGATAGTGACTATATTTACAGACTTCCAGTCAAAGTTTCTGCAAATCTTCTAAAGAATGGCAGCTTTGAAACAGGTGTAAAATATTGGAAAAACAATACGAGTTTTCCTCCCAGGGGTTATTTTAATATACAAAAAGAGGAAAAAAACCATAGAGAACAGTCCATGTATGTCGAGGTTTTTGATCCAGCAGGTGATCCATGGGACGTACAATTGTCTCAACAAAACCTTCAAATATCGGCAGGAGAAGATTATCAAGTAAGTTTTTGGGCTAAAACCGGAGGAGCTGAGAGCCAAATAAATGTGGCCGTGATAAATTTGGCCAATTTTGGACTAATCGGTGTTCAAACTTTTACGATTGATAAAGACTGGACTCATTATACATTTGAGTTTAAAGGTACATCCGTTACATCTGCAGCGTTTAATATTGATTTTGGAGGACACCTGGGCACCTACTACTTAGATGATATAGTACTCACTACTTCTAATTTAAAGAAATTGAATCTTGTAGAAAATCCGGATTTCTTTGATCTTGATGAGTCCTGGCAAATTACCAGTTTATCCGGAGCTGAAGCCAGCGGAGAAGTTTTGAATGGTGAATATCGGGTATCAATTCAAAACAGTGGTACGAACCCCTGGGATATACACCTGGGGCAATCCCCATTACCTCTGGAGCAAGGCAATGAATATGAGTTTTCGTTTGAAGCTTATGCGGATAGCCCAAGAGATATTATCCCTTTGGTGGGCAAAAATTCTGAACCATGGACAGTCTATCATGATTTAAGTCCAATAGTACTTAGTACAACCCGAAACACATATAAGTATACCTTTACGATGGGAGAGCCTACGGATCTTCAAGCCCGTCTGGGATTTGACCTCGGCGGCAACGTGTCGAGTGTATACTTTGATAATGTTTTATTGCGGAAGAGCGAAACAACAACCACTGCTCCATATGTTCAGGCCAACTCGAATTTAAGCTGGAATATGTTTCCGAATCCTGTAGATGACAAAATTATCATAAATTTTGCATTAGACCGTGCCGTATCGGTAGTTCTTAACATTTATAGTCCGAGTGGTGAAATACTAAATCTGGTAGATAATTTTCTTTACCCAGCTGAGCATGAATATTATTGGAATACAAGTGCCTTGCCCGCTGGAATTTATTTTTGTAATCTTAAATACGGCCATCATTCCGAGACTCAAAAAATAGTCATCGCTCATTAGGCCTAATGATTAATAATATCTTCATCATGCAATCCAGCAGTAATATGCGACCTGATGCAAAACAGAAATTTTATGAAGTTCATCATGATCAATTAAGGAGTTATATATGTCAGTTAAGAAATTGTAAAAAAAGATTATCTTTTCTACTAGGATCGATGTATTTAACCTTTGATAATACCACTTAGCCGATGATATAAGATAAGCTGCTTCTCTTACTTGGCTTCCTGCGTATAATACCACCAATTCTTTTTTCGTACAAGGGGCTTAAGCCAAACTGCTTAGCAAATTCATAGAAATAGCTCCAACACTTCTCCTGATAACGTATGATTGGATTTAAGCGAGTAGTTTTATTTCCTTTATCAAAGGCTTTAAATCCTTCAAGCTCTTTTTCGAACTGAACGTAGTTTGCATAAGCCTTAGGCGATAGCATGCACATACTTTGCTTCCGTTATGCTCTGCAGCTCGCGAGCGGATTGGCTTACGCCGATCCGGTAAGGGGGAGCTACAAGAAAGACCGTCGCTTTGCTCCGTTTTTTATTGACTCACATTTCGCTTATGCAAACATCACTCATTCGACCATAAAAAAATCCCGGCTATTGCCAGGATCTTTGTGATTTTGAGGTCGCGAGCGGATTCGAACCGCTGTACAAGGTTTTGCAGACCTCTGCCTAACCACTCGGCCACGCGACCTTTCGTAAAAGATGCAAATATAAACCTTTTTGACATTTGGAGCAAGTAATATACATATTATAAATTTTTAATATATGTGTATTGCCGGAATTCCGTGATTTTTTGATTTCACTGAATACAGCTACGAATTGATCGTGTGGATTTCAGAAATTCGTATAATTGAAACATTCCATGAATTCCAAATCATGATAAAAAACAATAAGTTAAGCTCCTTCTTTATTCTGTTCTGTACGCTAATCTCTGTCCAGCTATTCGGCCAAGAACAATTAGACGTTGAAGGTGATGCCAAGATTAGAGGAAAATTAGACCTCCACGACCTTAATGATTCCACCAGTTTGTATGTTGGTTATGGGATAGAATATGGGCTATTTAATCTTAAGAATACCTTTGTAGGCGTTAAGGCCGGAGAAAATACCACAACCGGCGGAAGCAACTCTTTTTTTGGTTACCAATCCGGGGCTGAGAATGCTGGGGGTTCTAATGCCTTCTTTGGATATCATTCTGGTAAAAATAATGATGGTACTAGCAACGCATTCTATGGTTACCGGGCTGGGGAATCGAATGAAAATTCTCTGAATGCTTTTTTTGGGGCAGAGTCCGGTAAGACTAATACCTCCGGTGAGTACAATGCTTTTTTTGGGGCGGAAACCGGTAATAACAATTCCACCGGAAGCAATAATACATTCCTAGGATACAACTCAGGTGCTGGTATTACCATAGGTTCAAAGAATACATTTATCGGAGGTGAAACAGGTGCAAAAATGGATACGTTTTCTGGCTCGATTGCCGTTGGATACTTTGCAAAAGTTAATTGCAGTAACTGTGCAGTGATTGGGGGCACTGGTAACAATGCGGTCCAGATGGGTATAGGAACAGATAACCCAGCAAGCCATTTGGATATTTTGGGTACCAGCAGCTCGACCACACCTCATATTTTAATCAATGAGTCAACAGGGAGTTATGCTCGTATGCGCTGGAAAAACACGTCGAATGCGAGTACATATTGGGATGTTGCAGGTCGAACCAGTGCGTTGAACAGTCAGGGCAGTGCCGAATTAAATTTTTTCTACAATGATGGGTCTCTGAATGTATTAAAATTGTTTGGTGACGGCGATGCTACGCTGGCAGGTAACCTCATGGAAAATAGCGATCGAAGGTTAAAAAAAGAGATTTCATCAATATCCGGTGTATTGTATAAATTAAATCAGTTGCATGGCTATTATTACCAATGGAAAAATCGTCCATCGCCGCATAGACAAGTTGGCTTAATCGCTCAGGAAGTCCAACAAATATTTCCGGAACTGGTGCGGGAGGATGATCAGGGAATGCTTTCTGTTAATTACACCAAATTTGTTCCACTATTGATTGAAGGGATGAAAGAACAACAAGAACAAATCAAGACACAGCAAAATCAAATCCAGGAATTAACGAAATTAGTTCAGCAACTGCTCCATGCAGAAAAGACCAACTAATAAGATAGGATCTAAGTACCTATTTAATTCGTCTATAGAAAACTTGGCGAACGAGCCGGCTTTATCCTTTCTCCCTTTGCCTTTTACCTTCCATATCTGGCTTGGTATTCCCATTGTACCTATGCCTTGATACTATTTTACCCATTTCTCCCATTTCACCGACCCATATTAAATTCAAAATAAGCACTCACGGACGGTTAAGAGGTTAAGAAAGTTATGAAGATTAGAAATCCCTATGAGTTCACCTTACGCAGTTCCTCCACCAGATGCTCAAGATTCGCCTCGGACATGGGTGCCAGGGGTAATCTCACCTCACGGTTACAAAGACCTAAATATTCCAAAGCTGCCTTTATCCCGACCGGGTTACCTTCGACATAAAGCCAAGGGTGTACGTCCTGTAGTTTTTGATTGAGTTGATGTGCTTGCTTAAACTCACCTTTCAGTCCATAGCGTATCATATCACTAAAAATGCGAGGGTACGCATTGGCTATAACCGATATAACTCCTTGGGCGCCTATAGACAGACTAGCCATAGCGGTGGGGTCATCGCCGGATAAAACCACAAACTCTTTAGGGCAATTCTTGGTGATCTTCTCTATTTGACTCAGGTCGCCAGACGCTTCTTTAATCGCAACAATATTAGGATGCTGCTCCGCCAATCGGATGACTGTAGGAGGTAACATATTCACCCCGGTCCTGGAAGGTACATTGTATAGAATAATGGGTTTGGGACTCATTTCAGCGATCGCACTATAATGAAGGTACAATCCTTCTTGCGACGGTTTTACGTATGCCGGGCAAGAAGACAACAAAGCGTCTAGCCCGGATACGTCAAAGTCTTTGATATACTTTATAAGACGAGCCGTATTATTACTTCCAAACAATCCACCCACTACCGGGACTTTACCTTTTGCCCGCTCCACAACGAAATTAATAACTTGCTGACATTCCTGCGTAGTTAAGGTGACGGCCTCACCAGTCGAACCTAAGGGCACCAAGTACTCTACCCCTTCATTCAGAACATGATCGATAATATCTGCCAAAGCATTAAAATCAATGGCCTGATCCTTAAACGGCGTGACTAGAGCTACACCAGTACCGCGAAACATTGAAGCATTACTCATTTTTGTATTGAATAGTTTTAAGAATTTTCTTGATACTTTCGATCATCTTTTGGGTATTTTGAGATTCTTCCGGTTGGATCATTAAATCATAAATTTCCATGTTCTCTTTTAATGGCCCTACTTTAAATTCTGCATGTGTAATTTTTGACAGATAATGCATGGTGAGATTTTCCCGGGGCGATAAATTTATTAATATAGTATAGTTCTTAGTAAGAAATTTATTCACATCCGGATGTTTGGGTATGTAAAAAAAGTTTAGGTTTTTTTTATAAAAATGTTTGAAGGGATAAGTGGACGCTACCGAATAATTGTCAATATATCCAAGCGGAAATACTTCGTGCCCATTATCTCGAAGTTCTGTAACCAAAGCTTCAACCGGCATTCGACTTTCATGAGTGGTACCATCAAATAAAATACATATAGTCGTTACGGATAAGTCTACATGGTAGGTCTCCTCAGATTTAATCTTGGCTCTATTAAATTTTCTAAAAAATAGGAATGCTCGCAAGTTGTTTATAAACCCCATAAATTATTCCTCAGGATTTGAGTTTTCTTCTATAGGCTCAGGAGTTGGTTCTACTTCGATAAATTTACCCATGTTACTGTACTTATCTATCCGAGCTTGGATCCTATCTTCGGGCGTCATTTCTTTAAGTAAGGAAATCTCTTTTTTAATGTGTCTTTTAAGTGCTTTGGCCATATTCTCAGGCTCTACGTGCGCTCCCCCTAAAGGTTCTTTAACAATACCATCAATCAACTTAAATTCAAACATGTGATCTGCGGTAAGTTTTAATGCCTCTGCGGCTTGTTCTTTATAATCCCAGCTTCTCCAGAGTATAGAACTACAAGATTCCGGCGATATTACTGAATACCAAGTGTTTTCAAGCATAAATACCTTGTCCCCGACACCAATTCCCAGAGCACCCCCGGAAGCACCTTCCCCAATTACATAACAAAGGATGGGCACCTTCAATTGTACCATTTCAAATAAATTACGAGCGATTGCTTCCGCCTGGCCTCTTTCTTCAGCTTCAATTCCAGGATAGGCACCTGGCGTATCGATAAAACATACTACCGGTAAATCAAATTTTTCAGCCAGCTTCATCAATCTTAATGCCTTGCGGTACCCTTCCGGATTGGCCATTCCAAAATTGCGGAATTGTCGCATCTTAGTATTGATTCCTTTCTGATGACCTATTATTACCATAGAGTCCCCATTCATCTTGGCCAGCCCTCCAACGATTGCTTTATCATCACCAAATTTACGGTCCCCATGAAGTTCCGTAAAGGTCTTAAACAGCTGTTCAATATAATATAGGGTATAGGGGCGTTCAGGATGTCGGGACAATTGAACTTTTTGCCAGCCCGTCAGATTACTGTAAATTTCCTTTTTCTTTACCTTAATTTTTTGCTCTATTTCGGCGAGCATTTCCGATACATCTACATCCCCTTCTTCACCAACCTGCTGGATTTTTTCCAGCTGTTCATAAAGCTTTTCCAGCGGTTTTTCAAAGTCTAAAAATACCATGCTTTTATTTTGACTAACTACGAATTTAACAATATCAACCTAATTCGAGACTAGAAATGAAAAAAATAAAATGAACCTACCCAGGATTGAGATCCTTTTTAAAGCTAAGTCTCATCGGTATTTGTCCAGAATTGATTTATTACTAAATTAAATCTTAACCAAAAAATCCTGAATTCAATAGATGATGGTTTCCGATATAAGATGTACAATAATCAATAAGCAATTCATAATTTGGATAATTGAGTAAATGAGAGAGGATATGCGTGCAGATGGTCATTTATAGGATGGTTATCGTAGTACCACCAAAAACAAGTTGGTTATTCTTTAGTTAGCCACACGCATTAACAGGAGCCTAAAAGGACGATTTTGGTAGTCATTAAGTGGCGGGTGAAAAATCCGGATAGCGGTATCAAGCAGCGCTACTCGAATCCTGTCAAGACTGGATCCCGTGGCAATGCCGAGCCAACTTCCTCCGGGATGCTGTATCTCCGCACTAATTACTCTGGTGTTGTTTTTGTTATATCCATCTGGGTAACTATAAGTAGAAAAATCCCCACTATTCTCCGTTGTTCCTCGAAACTCTACGATCTGTTCAATTTGCACTCCTGTCCCTATACTTAATGAACCAAGCAGTTCTGTTTCTTCCGAAACTAATAGCCGGCCATCTATTTCTAACGCTACTCTTGGATCGGAAACATTTATACCTACATAACCTGATTCATGATTTACAGTAAGTGCATCCCTACCTTCAGCTCTTATTGAAAAAGGTTGGTCCTGGAAATCCAGCACCGGTACTCCATTATGCAATCCCATTAACAATCTAGATTGTGGATGGTTATCATTTGTTACCGTCAATAAGGTAGATGTTGCTTCACGTGCATTGAGACTCAAATTAGAGGCGGGGCTGTTCGTATTTATCCCAATGAATCCCTGCGGCACAATGGTCATTATCTTATTACCATCATACCCCTGATAGCCTTCAGCCATTAGATAAAAATTATCTTCGCTTCCATCATATTCCCAAGTGAATCCCAAATTTCTAGAAGACGTCGTTTGCATTAAAGAGAGTCGTGACTTGTTCGATTCGGCTGCTTTAACCCGTAAGCCTACATCTTGATCGGAAGAGGCAATTTCTAGCTTTTCTCCTGGAGCGGTAGTACCTATTCCAACTCGGCCAAATTGGTTAATATACATTCTTGTTTCGTCATCTGTTCCAAAACGAATATCGCCGCGTTCATAGTTCCAAAGAACTGCCGAATTGCTCAGTTTATACAGACCAACCGAAAACCCATCCTCCTGTCCACTCCCAGATCCTGAGGTCAGGAAATTCATGGTTGCCCGGTTTTCACTATAGATTGATAATGCATCGGAAGGTTTAGTCAACCCGATACCTACTCTTCCGGATTCAACATATATAGATTGACCAGCCAAGTTCCAGGGGCTTGAAACATTCGGGAGTTGGACAGCATTACCACCAGAAATCGATAAGACATTATTTTGACCAAAGTTCAATTCTTGCAGCTCGTTCGTGGAGCTTGCATCTGGTAATTGGACTTTATTCGCATTGCTAATAGATAAAACTTCTCCATTGAGTGCTAGTTGTTGAATTTCATTCTGTGAACTGGCATCCGGCAGCTGGACTGAGTTTCCATCACTTATGCTGAGTACTTCTCCATTGAGTTCAAGTTGTTGTATTTCGTTCTGTGGGTTGGCATCGGCATCATCAGCATTTTCTACCCTTTGAGCATAAAACGCGTAAGGTACCGCCATCATTTCCAATGTACCCAGATCTATATAGTTGTTGCCGCCATCCGGATCTATTTCTACCTGCACAAAGTGTGGGCCCTTATCCCACTGGATTTCCGTAAAAACACCTTGGTTGTTTTGGCCACTTCCAATAGCCAAAGCAAAAAGACCATATTCGTCGGTCGTCACTTTGTGCCGTTCTGTATATATGGCATTACCTGAAGGGGCTTTAGCCAAGATAGAAACTTGGATGGAAATTGGTTTTTGTACCATGACGTTTCCCTGTGCATCTCTGGCGACCCCCTGAAAATCAATCTTGGATGGTATCTGAGAATAAATCCAAAGTGGTACAAAAAACATGGAGATAATCAAACCAAGCGTTTTCATAGAGCATTGACTTTTTAATTTATTGAATAAGGACTATAGGTAGTGTGTACCGCGATACTTCCCCAGTCAATCTTTGAACCTCAATATCCAAGAAAATCATACCTGGGGATACATCGTTCACCGTCACACGAATGGGATAACCACCTTTCGAGAAAATTGCAGCTTTATTAGTTAGGATCGTTTTACCATCACTATCCAATATTCGATAGTTTAGCACAATTGATTCTTCTGAACTAAAGAGAATAGAAAAGGCCTCATAAAATGGATTGGGAAATATTTGCATCTCGATACCTTCATAGCGCCATGGAATTGAAGTAGCCAATTTAGATTCCATTTGTTGAAATCCTATTGTCAAGGTTAATTCATCGACTTGTTTAGTACCTATCAGACCCGATTGTCCAAGGCTGGCAGACAAATACATTTGTTCATGGTAGAATTGCCCGCTACCTGCATTGATCGAATATCTGATCATAGATTGTGCGAAATGGGGGCAGGAGAATACAATCATTATCCACCCGGATAATACCAGCCATGTATACTTATGAGGTCTCATTGTGTGGCTTTGATCAATTATAGAATGTTTCAAGGAACAATATGAAGTGAATTCCCTGAAAAAAGAAAGGACGATTGTCAAGAAGGAGTATGATATGAATCAAGGCTAAATTATGCAAACACTACCACCTAACTATCGATATGCTTCAAATGGCAATTTGAATGTATCCGTTTTTGCAAACTTGGCCTATATCATACTGGTATTCAATTTGCAGATTTGGATTATTTAGATAATGTAGTCGATCTTGTTTGTAATTAAAATGTAAGTGTTTATGATGATCTTTATTCATTTCCAATAGCCAGGCAATGGTCTCTAAATGAGGATGATTATATCTCTTCCCATTAGAAGAAAATAAATAATGGGTTGCTTTTATCCTATTTAATAGTTCGGGAGAATTGTTGGTAAATCCTCCATGATGGGCTAGTTTTAAAACATCTGCCTTAATCGGTAATTTATCATGGGTTACTTTTTTTTCAAGTTGGGTTAAAACGTGGCTAGGTATAGCATCGCCTAGAAATATCATTTTCTTGTCTACATATTCTAGCAGGAATGAAATCGAGCTACCATTGGTGACCGACGTATCCTCATGCGTATTAGACATCCATTCAACCAGATTTTGTTTGACCAAATCTCTTCCTCCGGATACATTTCCAGATCCGCCTAAAACGGGCTTGTCAACCATTTCTAACAATTTCTCATAAGCATCATCAAAGAATGAATCTTCATTAATTTCTCCAGCATATATCTTTCTTAAATTTCTAAGCCAATAGTCGCCCAGGCGTTTCAGGGAATCATTTGTTGGTGTCAATAAAGTAAATTGAATTTCATTTGTGATTTGTATTTTTTGTAAAGAGTCACCTGTAATCGCCTCCCCATTAAAATCACCATTCCAATTATATTTACCTTTTAATAAGACTGCACCGAGGGTAGTACCTTGTTTGAAACTCACATCGCCACCTGAAACATCGGCATCGTCGTCATGTAAGTTTATTGGCAACCTAACCTCCGGAGGATTTAAAAATTGACCTTTTTTTCTCTCATTAATTTGGAGGTGCCTGTAACTATTATGCCATACTTGATCAATAGGAATTATAGTGGGATTATTGGTGTCACCGTTTTCGTCTATCAATGGAATAACTCCGGATACATGGTCGGCATCGACATGTGTAACTATAAGTCTATTAATTCGATAACCTTGCCCATTCAATTCAATCAACCTTTTTTTCAAATAATGCTTATAAGTAGATGGGTATCCCCCATCTATCATGATCAGGGTATCCCCCATTCTAATTAATATGGCATCTCCATTTCCTGCA
>JAHEJC010000021.1 GCA_024639065.1 Lewinellaceae bacterium
AATTTAATTATAATATGATCCATGTGGATTCTTAATCATCTTTTATTTTACCCTATGGAATTTTTATTTTTGTTTGGTGCTGGATAATTAAATCTTTTCTAATTTTCTAATACTTTCGGGATACGTCAAATGAACCACTCTGTATCCACCATCGAAAAGCTTGGAGAAAATGGTTGGCTTCAAATTTTGATAAAAGATAGAGGTTTGGTTGGTTTATCCTAAAAAATCTTCGGGAAACCTCGTATGCTGTATAACGATGCCGTAGAAGAAGCATTATGCTTTGGATCGATTGACAGTATCAATCAAAAGTTGGATGACCAGCATACCATGCCACGGTTTATGCCGCGTAGAAAAAATAGTATATACTCACAAGCCAACAAAGAAAGATTGAAGTGGCTTTTGGAAAACCAGATGATCCACCCAACTTACCTGGATGAAGTCAAGCAAATCCTTGAATGCCCCTTTGTATTCCCCGACGATATCATCCTGAAAATTAGGATGGAAGCTGCAGCCTGGAAAAACTTCTCCGAATTTTCTGATGCCTATAAACGAATACGAATTGCTTACATAGAGCGTGCTAGGAATAGGCCAGAAGAGTTCTTAAAAAGATTAAACCATTTTATTGAAAAAACTAGGTCCATTAAACAGATTAAAGGATTTGGGGGAATAGAGAAATATTATTGATTTAGCAAGACGATAAAGCAGATCTTCCAAAACTAAAGACCAGATCCTTAAATCGAATTGAAGCCATGAAACATTTAGCCATGGGCATCTGTTCCGTTCCAATTTGTCAGAGCCTGGTCAGCTATACTTGAAATCTAGACTTTATAACATAACAGATAAAAGCCTTGAGCCTAGATGCCATGTTGCCTTGATTTATTCTAACATAATTCCTTCTCCAGGGTAATAAGAAGTCCATATTTGGGTAATATCTTGAAGTGTTTCATCGAGTGTTCGGTAGCGCATATCCAGTTTATCAATAGATTGCTGGTTTTGATAACTATAATGGTAAGATGTATTTCTTAGAACTTCTGGCGTATAGTTCCATGAAGCGCCTAATAATAGTTCAGCAATCTGAGCGATAGGTGAAAGCCAATTGATTTTGAATCTTGTCATTGAAAGAGAAGGTGCTTTTTTGTTAAATAGATTAGCTATTCGACAGAGCAGATCAAGGTAAGAGGTGTTTGTGGAATTGATAATGAGCCGATCGTTTAAACTAGGTAATTTGATAGCGTTAAGCACTGCTTGACTTACATCGCGAACATCAACAAATCCGGTGTGTCCAATCGGACTAATCTTTAAGCCATTATAGACACTTTTAAAAAACAACGCTGTTCCTTGGTCCCAATATCCGGAACCCAATATTACGCCCGGACAGAGTATAGTTCCTTCCAACCCTTCCGCAAAACCTCTGAATACTTCCAGTTCTGCAAGCTTTTTTGAAATGGCATAATGGGAATTTCTATTGCTGGTGGTCCATTCGATTTGTTCATGCAATTCACTGGTTTCAGGAGGCCTTCCCAATGAGGCAATCGAACTAATATGAACAAACTTTTTTATTTGATTATCCAAGGCTATATTTATCAGATTGGCTGTACCCGTCTGGTTGATTCTGTACATTTCTTTTCTCCTGCGCTTGTGGAATGAAACCATCGCAGCTGCATGTACTACAACATCTACACCCTTCAAGGCATGTTCTAATGCCGGTGTATCTAATAAGTCAGCTTCGAGCCACCTGACCTTACCAGTATTATTTTTGAAAATAGACCTGGTGATGTTGGTACGTTTTAATCCGATTACTTCATAATTACTCGTTCGGAGCAAATCTCTTATTACGTAACCACCTAGAAAACCCCCTGCACCAGTAACTAATATTTTTTGTTTTGGTAACATACTAATTACTAAGGCGATGGAAGATAAATCTGACCATTGATGGAATCGCGATCTGCACCGGTAACGATGCATCTACAATTGGGTTCACCTTGCACTCTTAATGCACCTAAGTAACCCATCAAGATCGCCTCCTTATATTCAATAATTTCTTTGTTTGGAAGGAAAACTTTTATTCGATCTAGGGTTACTACGTCAATTCGTTCTACCAGGAATTTATTGAATGCACCGCCTCCACTTAAAAAAAGTGAGAGATTATTCGGTGAATTAATAGATATTGTTTGAGCGATGCACCGGGCGATCCACTCAACGGCTGTTGCCAATTTATCCTCGGTAGATAAATGTATTCGCTTAAAAGGATTGAAGAACTCTTGAACGGTGTACTGGTTGTCCAAACTTTTAGGTGGTTTTTGGGATAAGTAGGGATGATTCAACAACTTGTTCAGTAGAGGTTTAAATACTTTTCCCTGACGAGCAATCATACCATCTTGATCATATTCCTGACCTTTTTCTTGAGCTAGTCTATTGAGAATCTGATTGGCCCCACATACATCAAAAGAGGATGTAATCTGTCCTTCACGCTTAATGCTCATATTGGCTATTCCTCCAATATTAAGGTAAAAATCATGTCCGGGAAATAAATCACTATCTGCCATATGGGCTAGTGGAGCACCTTGCCCTCCCAATGCCATATCTGCAGATCTAAAATCTGATATTACGGGAAGTTGACAACCATTCGCAATATGGGCCGGACTCCCTAGTTGAACCGTAAACTTATTTAGAGGATCATGGATAACGGTATGTCCATGAATAGCTACGGCATCAAGTTTATATTCAACATTCTCGGTCAATTTCTTAACGATCTCACCCAAATAAATTCCATAGGTAGTGTTGTAATAAAAATATTTTTCTAATGGGAAGTTTTTAATATTTTTTAAAACCTCTTTCCATTCATGAGTTAGCGGTTCTGAATGAGACCATTCAATATTCCATCGCAAATTTTCAGTTAGATCAAAAGACGTAATAGCTAAATCAAGACCATCCAGCGAACTCCCTGACATGATGCCTAAAATACAATAGGACATTGAATTATTCAATTGTCTTAAAGATCATGGTGTATTCGGCAACTGCTTTGATTTCAGCTTCATCGAGTACTCCTTTATAAGGAGCCATTGTATTTCGGCCGTTGGTGATCACCTGAATACGTTCTTCTAAAGTAAGAATTGACTGTGTCATATCCATAGCACCGTTTAATCCTAATTTACCATCCGCACCGTGGCATAAAATACAATACGTTTTGAAAACATTCTTTCCTTTTTCGTTAATTATCACGGTAGTTGGTTTATCAGTATTGTTTGGGCTCGAACAGGCCTGATGCAATATAAATCCAGAGCAGATCATAATCCCGAAAATCAAATATTTCTTCATTTTCAATATATATATTTCAAGAAAAATTCTCAAGGTACAAACAAAAGATAAATTCAACGATGATGTATTATTAATCTGTTCGATGAAGTCATATTATCGAATCAAATCAATTGTTCATCCATTATTAAATACCATTCATGGAAACTTTGAAAACATATTTGGTTTCCTGGCGTTTAAGGATATATATTTGTGATTTTTGGAAATGAATATTGAAGAAAAAATAATATCAGATAGCAAAATGCTTTTTATGCGTTACGGCATTAAAAGTGTAACGATGGATGACATAGCCAAACATTTAGGTATGTCCAAAAAGACAATTTATCAACATGTCTCCCACAAGAAAGATTTACTAAACAGGATCTTAACGGAGCATACCAATGAGGAGACATGTATAGTAGATCAAATCCAAAAAGACTCTACTGATGCCATTGACGAGATTTTGAAAATTGCAAAATATGTAATCGTTCAATTAAGTCAGCTCTCTGCCAATACTATTTATGATTTAAAAAAGTATTATAAACAATCCTATCAGATTTGGGAGTCTTTTCATCAAGAGGTAATTTTTGAAGTTATCAAAAGCAACATAAAAAGAGGCAAAGAAGAAAAACTTTATCGATACGAGATTGATGAAATGTTTATTGCCAAAATATATATCGAGATGACCAGAATGCTCTCAGATGAGCACATCTTTCCAATGATGGGCAGCAATTTTAATCAGATGTATAAACAATTTATTAACTACCATGTCAGGGGATTGGTAAATGAAAAAGGGTTTGAATTATTAAACAAATATATAAGTAAAATTCCGGCATAATGAGATGGATCATTAACACATTAGTCTTAGTTATGATGGTGCCAATGATGGTTAGCGGGCAAACTTCATTTGACCTGGAAGAAGCCATTAGCTACGCCATCGAAAACGCGCCACAATTAAAAAAAGAAGCGTTTAACATCGCAGATGCCGAGGCTCAAGTAAACGAATATAAGGCTATTGGTTTACCTCAAGTTAACGGCAGCATCGATTATCAACACTTTTTGGCTATTCCGACCCAAATTATTCCTGATTTTATCAGCCCATTTGTGGATGGAAGATTGCTCAATTACAGTTTGATTGACGATACTCAGGTACCCAATAGTGAAGGTGCAGGGTTGCCGGCACAATTTGGAACCAAAAACGTGTTCAGTGTTGGAGCCGAAGCTAATATGCTTTTATTTGATGGATCTTATTTAGTAGGCCTTAAAGCAGTCAAGCTTTCCAGGGAACTAGCCCAAGGCAACAAAGCCCTAACAGCTTATCAGGTAAAGAATAATGTCATAAAGTCATACTTAGGCGTATTACAGGCCGAGAAAAGTCAAAACATAATTCTCGATAACATTAACAATTTAACCAAGACACACTATGAAACCAAAATTGTTTATGAAAATGGTTTTGCCGAAAAACTAGATGTTGAAAGATTGCAACTTTCGCTGGATAACCTTAACCGAGACTTTGAACGCATACTTCAACTAATTGAAGTCACCAAGAATATATTAAAGTTTCAGATGTCATATCCTATGGATGAAGATATATCCCTTTCGGAATCATTTGATCAATTGGTAGATATGGCAACTAGCAAAGCAGTATTTCTTGATCAAGAAATGAAGCTTGAAAATCGACCTGAATTTCAGTTACTCAATACTGCAGAGTCATTAAACAAATTAAATGTTGAACGTTACAAAAAAGGCTATTATCCTTCCTTAAGGGGTTTTGCCAGTTATTCAATTGGCGTGCAACGCAATAAATTATTCGATGGAGATGAAAGTGGATGGTTTCCTACATCGGTCTTAGGACTTGCTATGAGCATCCCCATTTTTGATGGATTCGATAAACGATCCAAAATTCAACGGGCGCAAATAGCACTGGATAAAGTGGCTATTGATAAACATCAATTTGAGCAAGCTATGTCCTTGGAAGTGACGAATGCCAAAATTGCTTTAAGCAATGCCAATGCCACTTTAATAAATACGCAACGAAGTGTGGAATTAGCAGAAAAAATTTTAAGAACAACAAAAATAAAATTCTCTGAAGGAATCGGTTCAAGTATTGAGGTAGTGCAAGCTGAGCGTGAACTCTACACAGCTCAAGCTAACCATACGAATGCTCAATATGATTTATTGGTTGCGGTTCATGATTTGGAGATCGCTTTAGGACAATCTAAATAAGCATGATTTATTAAATATATAAAGGGATTTAAATATATAAAGAGATGAAACATTATGTTCTAGGATACTTCTTGATTGCCGTAGGGATTTTTGGGTGTATGCCTGCACCTGCATCGGATGAATTTCCCCAAGACCTTGAAGCTTTGAATCAATATATACAAAGTAAAAAAGATGAAGCCAGAGTATTAAATCAACTCATCAAGGATGCAGAAAAAAAACTTGGAGATTTGGATCCATCTGCTTTAGTGAAACCAAAAACATCGGTGACTTCAATGAAAATCGAAAGGGAAACCTTCCAACACTTTGTAGATATTCAGGGAAACGTGCAAGCCGAAGATATTGTGTTGGCCAGCAGTGAGATGGGAGGAATTATCATTTCTATGAATAAGAAAGAGGGGCAATTTATCAAGAAGGGACAACTAATAGCCAGGTTAGATACTGAAACTATGGACAAACAGATTCAGGAATTGGAAATTTCTATGGATCTTGCCAAAACTGTTTTTGAAAAACAACAGAGATTGTGGGAGCAGGAGATTGGTTCTGAGATCCAATTTCTTCAAGCAAAGAACAATAAAGAACGTTTAGAAAAATCGTTGGAAACTGCAAAGTCGCAGTTGAAAAAAGCCAATGTGTATGCTCCTATCAGTGGAGTAATTGATCAAGTATATTTAAATACCGGTGAGTTGGCAGGTCCTGGAATGCCCATTGTCCAGATTCTGAATACGTCCCGAGTAAAAGTAGTTACTGCTGTCCCTGAAGTATACCTGGGTAGTGTAAAACGCAACGATATAGTCAAGATAAGATTCCCTGCACTTGGTGATGAAACGGAAGCTAAAGTAAGTCTACTGGGTAGAACGATCGATCCGGCCAACCGTACATTCAATGTTGAAATTCTTTTACCTAATCGAGGAGGAAAACTAAAACCTAATCTTTTGGCTGAAATGATGCTAATGGACCAATCAATCGAGGATGCTATAGCGCTCCCTACCTATCTGGTTCAACAAGAAGTAGGGGGCAAACAATATGTAATGATTGTCAATCCATGTGAAACAAATACTTGTGCAACGAAAGCTTATGTTTCCACTGGAATTACCTATGGCGGAAAAATAGTAATCAAAAGTGGATTAAACGGAGATGAGGAGATTATCGTGGAGGGAGCCAGATCACTATCGTCTGGAGAATTAATTGAAGTAAAAAAGCAGTCTTAAATCATGGAGATACCTAAGCAAAACCCAGAACAAAAAGTAAAGCGGTATTTTGGTCTGACAAATCTTGCGGTAGACAATAGCGTCAGCATATTTATTATTGGATTGATAATCATAATTTTTGGAGTTCAGTCTTACAACCGTATGCCTAAAGAAACTTACCCAGAAGTTTCATTCCCACAAATATTTATCAACACTCCTTATTTTGGAAACTCTGCAGCGGAAATAGAAAATTTGGTTTCCAGACCATTGGAAAAAGAGATCCAGAGCATTACCGGTATTAAAAATGTCAACTCTACTTCCATGCAGGACTATTCTGTAATCATCGCGGAGTTTGAATCAGATGTTGATATAGAAGAAGCTAAACGGAAAGTAAAGGATGCAGTGGATGTAGCTAAAAGTGAATTACCGGATGATATCAGCCAAGATCCTTTTGTAACGGATATCAACCTTTCGGAAATACCGATAATGACTGTAAATGTATCAGGAGATTTCTCTAATGATGAACTAAAGTCCTACGCGGAATATATTCAAGACAAACTGGAGGATATTGATGACGTTTCTGATGTGGATATGAAAGGTGCATTGGAAAGAGAAGTCCAAATTGATGTAGATATTTTGAAGATGCAAGCCAGGGAAATAAGTTATGCAGATATTGCTAGTGCCGTTTCATCAGAAAATGTAAATATGTCTGGAGGGGAGATGGTTAATAATGAATTTCGAAGAGCGGTACGTGTAGTTGGAGAATTTGAATCTGTAGATGAATTAGAGGAACTCATTGTAAAGAGTGAATTCCAAAAACCAGTGTACCTGAAAGATGTTGCTACCGTCAGAATGGGTTATAAGGATCGGACCAGTTATGCTCGTTCTGACCAACTCCCGGTGATATCGCTGGATGTTATCAAGCGCAAAGGGGGTAACCTATTGGATGTGTCCGATGAGATAAAGATACTTGTTGAGGAGGCTGAAAGAGAGTTGCCTGAAAATGTAAGTATTAGCATCTTTAATGATCAGTCAGTTTATACCAGGAATGAGGTGGATAATTTGCTGAATAGCATTATTTCCGGGGTCATATTGGTCACGCTTGTTTTATTGTTTTTCTTAGGACTTAGGAACGCCATATTTGTAGGAATAGCGATTCCACTTTCCATGCTAATGGGAATTCTGTGGCTGAATTTCACAGGTGTCACCATGAATATTGTCGTTCTGTTTTCTCTAATTCTGGCACTTGGTTTACTTGTGGATAATGCTATTGTAACCGTTGAAAATATTTATCGGTATATGCAGAATGGATACGATGGAATTACTGCAGCAAAACTGGGTGCAGGAGAAGTGGCAGGTCCTATCATAGCTTCGACGGCAACTACATTAGCTGCTTTTTTACCCTTGGCATTCTGGCCTGGGCTGATGGGAGACTTTATGAAATATTTACCCATCACCCTGATAATTGTATTGACGAGTTCACTGTTTGTGGCGTTGGTAATCAACCCAGTTTTTACAAGTCAGTTTATGAAAATTGATGTAAAATCAGATGATGTTGCTGGATACAATCGTAAGAGGAAAAATGTGCTCAAAGGAATGCTAGCTATGCTTATCCTGGGAATTGCTGCTCATTTTGGTAGCGTTCAATGGCTACGTAATATTTTAGGAATAGGCCTGATTATAACCTTTCTAAATTTCTTTGTGCTGCGGCCTGCAGCATTCATCTTTCAGAATAGTTGGCTTCCTGTCCTGGAGAATGCCTATAATCGTTTTATTCGTTTTGCATTGAAGAAGTATAACCCACTCTGGTTTTTTGCAGGCACATTTGGATTGTTATTCTTTGCTTTGTTTCTGATGGGTGTTTTTGCTCCAAAGATTGTATTCTTTCCTTCAGCGGATCCCATGTATGTGAATGCTTTTGTCGAGTTACCAATGGGTAAAGATATTGAAGCCACTAATCGAAACATGAAAGACTTGGAGCTTCAAGTAGCTAAAATAGTTGAACCTTATCGGGATATTGTGGAGCCTGTATTATCTCAAATTGGTGAAAATACCTCAGACCCAAATAGTCCTCCCGAGCCAGGTGCGTCGCCTCATAAAGCGAGACTTACCGTTTCTTTTGTTGAATCTAGATATCGTAAAGGAATTAGTACTTTCGATGTAATGTCAGAAATTCGAGAAGGGCTGGCAGATATTCCTGGCATACAGATTATAGTAGATAAAAATGCGGATGGACCACCAACTGGAAAACCCATCAACATTGAGCTAAGGGGCGAAGATGTGAATGTTCTGGCCAATATTTCTGATAATTTAATTGATTTTATTAACGCTAAAAATATTGGTGGAATCGAAGAATTAAAAGCGGATGTTACCATTGGTAAACCAGAACTGATCATAAATATCGACCGAAAAGCAGCCAGAAGATACGAGGTAAGTACCTTTGCAATAGCTGATGCGATTAGAACTTCCATTTTTGGGAAAGAAGTTTCAAAATTTAAGGATGGAGAAGATGAATACCCTATTCAGTTGCGGATGAATGAAGTGGCTAGGAACAAAATCGAAGACATCCTAAATCAAAAAATTACTTTTAGGAACATGGCTACTGGGAATATTTCTCAGGTGCCGATTAGTGCGGTAGCTAGTATCGATTACAGTTCTTCTTTCAGTTCGATCAAAAGAAAGAATGCGGAAAGGATGATAACCGTATACTCCAATGTATTGACGGGGTATAATGCCAATGAAGTCGTGGCCAACATCCAATCGGAATTTACCGATTTTGAAATGCCAGAAGGTTATTCTTACAAGTTTACCGGTGAACAAGAAGAACAAGCCAAAGAAATGGAATTTCTATCTACGGCATTTACTATAGCTATTTTAACTATTTTTTTTATTATTGTTGCTCAGTTCAATTCAGTCATATCTCCATTCATTATTGTACTTTCTATTTTGTTTAGTACTATTGGGGTATTTCTTGGATACATTGTTTCGGGCAATGATATTGTCATCATTTTTACGGGTGTAGGGATTATTTCTTTGGCAGGTGTTGTAGTGAATAATGCCATTGTGCTTATTGATTATATAAATCTGGTAATGAAACGAAAACGGGAGACCTTGGGCCTCTCAAAAACAAATGGTCTTTCCAATTATGATATCAAAGAATCTATTATTCAAGGAGGTGCCACGAGACTGAGACCGGTATTATTGACAGCGATTACTACAGTACTTGGCCTAATCCCATTAGCGATTGGGTTTAACTTTAATTTCTTCACCTTAATCTCTGAATTGGATCCAAAGATATTTATTGGAGGAGATAATACCGCTATGTGGGGACCCATGGCTTGGACCATTATTTATGGATTGATATTCGCTACTTTTTTGACCTTGGTTATTGTCCCTGTGATGTACTGGTTGGCTTATCGATTGAAGCGATGGGTGGTGAATCTTTTTACCGCAAAGCCAACTACACTGACAGCGGCATAGAATAAAGACGGATTAGTTAGTACGGGGAAAATATGGGAATCTGATAATAGATTTTGTATTTTAATCTTTTCCCAGAAACAAATTTTCAGTATTACAAATTGAATAAGTAAGCCTGAAGCATCAGAATGAGCTGGTTTCTCGTTTTATTTTCGAAGAACCAACATCCGGTCACGCTGTAAAATATAATTCTATGAAAAATCTAAAATCGACATTCATAATTATTCCAACATTCCTCCTTTTATTATTAAGTATTTTTGCCTTTAATAATGATAATGTAAATAAGGTTGATTTTTCAGAAAGGATTGTTGTTCGGCAAGACACTACGTTTGATGCAGAAGCAGCCCTAGCAGAATTAAGAGAAAAAATTAAAGGAAGAGAAAACGAACCAGCCGAAGATGTTTATGAGAATCTTGAGATTCTAAATCAGATGCCTGCTGGACGGTTTTTGAATATTATGAATAGAGCTTTCAATAACTCGCTTGGAGTAAGTTGTGATCACTGTCATAATCCTGATTCTTGGGAAAGCGATGAAAAACCGACAAAACAAATTACCAGGGATATGTGGAAAATGGTAGGGACTATTAATCAAGAATTACTCGCGAATATTGACAACCTTCAAAGTGAAAGGCCGGCGGTAAATTGTACAGTCTGTCATCGAGGTGAAATCAAGCCAAGTTTCTCTATAAAATAGTTGATATTTATTCCAGCACACTGGCATAAATCATAGCATACAACCTGGTCCAGAAATCCTCTCTATAAAATGGTACTATCTGAGTCATGCCCACAAAAATAAGCTCCTCTTCTGGATCAATAAAGTATTTTGTATTAAAGTATCCACCCCATTCAAATGTACCTGCTGATTTGGCAGACCAGGCTTCTACTGCTTTGGTTTTGGTTTCAAATCCTAAACCATAAGTAATACCAGGAAGTTGGCTATACCCTTTACCCTGCTTGTTGAGTATGCTCAACTGATCCGACGTCATTAATTCAATGGTATTTCTACTTAGAAGTTTTTGTCGGTTGTATAAAAGGTCGTCTAATAAGGTTTGTATAAACCGAGCATAATCCAATGTAGTCCCGGAAAGGCCTCCACCGCCAGCATAATGATGGTTGTCCTCAATGGTAGGATAATTGTTGACATTAAGTTCTCCGGAAGAGGGCATCATAATTAATTTTCCTGATTGATCAAGTGAAAATATAGGAACAAGCCGATCATGTTTTTCTTGCGGTAAGTGAAAATAGGTATCCGGCATTTCCACGACATCAAAAATGTGCTGTTTGAAATATTCGTCTAATTCCATTTCACTGACTATTTCAACTATTCGTCCCAACACCTCCATGTTAAGTCCATACATATAACGCGTACCCGGTTCGAAAATTAAAGGTACTTCTGCTAAGCGATTTACCATTTCCCCAGTGGTCCAGGAATGGTGAAAGAGTCCAGCTTCATGCATTCCAAACTCCTCATAAATAGTATGAATTTTACCTGGATTGAAAGTGGCATACGTTATACCTGAAGTGTGCGTTAATAAATGTCTTATGGTTATGTCTTTCTTTGCAGGGATGGTGGTATACGAGGAATCAGCTCCATTAAATGTATCCACAATTTTCATTTCTTTAAAAGCGGGAATATAATAATGAATGGGATCATCCAATCCCAACATTCCGTTTTCATAAAGCTGCATTATAGCTGTAGTCGTCACTGCTTTGGTCATGGAAGCTATTCTGAAGATATCATCATTTTTATAGGGGGTTGATTGATCCAGGGTTTTACGCCCATGGCTTTTAAAATAGGCTATTTTACCTTTTCGGGCTATCAAGAACACTCCTCCAGGCATAGATGGATTTTCGATATATCTGTTGATAAAAGCATCGATTTTATCTAAACGAGTAGTGGAAATTCCTACAGTATTAGGCGATGCCGACTCAAATCCCTGAGCAATTGTGACCGTAATGGAGAAAACTGAAAATGCTAAAATCCAACTTATTTTTTTCATCATTAATTCATTTTTCTTCACCGACTTGTAAAATGAGTTTTCCGAGTTTTTCTCCACTGAACAGCCTTAGAAAAGTATCATAAAAATTTTCTATTCCTTTACAAATATGTTCTTTGGATTTCAACTGTCCTTGTGCCATCCATTGAGCCATCTCCGCGACTCCTTGGGTGAATCGATCTGCATAGTCTAGGATGATGAATCCTTCCATACGGGCTCTATTAACCAAAAGGGAAAGATAATTAGAGGGACCTTCAGTGGTTGAACTGTTATATTGCGAGATGGCACCACAAATCACTACTCGTGCATTTCTTCTTAATTTAGTAAGTGCTAGGTTTAATATTTCTCCACCGACATTGTCAAAAAAAACGTCAATACCTTTAGGACACTTTTCTTTTAAGGCAGTCCGTAAGTTATTATTTTTATAATCTATCGCTGAATCAAAACCGAGTTCATTGATTAGATAATTACATTTTTGTTGGCCACCAGCTATTCCTACGACTTCGCACCCTTTAATTTTGGCAATTTGGCCAGCTATGCTACCCACTGCACCGGCAGCTCCTGAAATGAGTACGCGGTCGCCCGCCTTAATTTTACCTACATCCAACATGCCAAAATAGGCGGTTAGTCCTGGCATGCCCAATGTGCCTGTGTAAACAGGTAAGGGGACAATGGCAGGATCCACTTTGTGCCACCCTCTGCCTTTTGATACCACATATTGTTGAACACCTCCTGTACCATACACATAATCACCTACTTGATATTTCTGATTTTTTGATTGGATTACTTTACCCACACTCCCCGCTCTCATCACTTCCCCAATTTGCACTGGAGGGAGGTAAGATTTGACATCATTTAACCACCCACGCATTGCTGGGTCCATGGAAATATAATATTGTTCTACTAATATCTGATCCTCGCTCGGAGCAGGTACTTCCGATTCAATGAGCTTCCATGTATCTGCATCCGGGACACCAGTTGGCCGTTTATTAAGAATAACTTTTTTGTTCATCAACTTTTGTACTGCAGTTTTTTCTACATTTTTATTCAGCATACATTGCTTCTATTTCATGTTCAAACTTTTTAAGGATAACCCGGCGCTTTAATTTTAGGGTGGGGGTTAGTTCGGCTTCTGCACCATCAGGATGGTTGGGTAACCAAGTTATTGGAAGCACTTTAAAATTTTTGATTTGTTCCACATGACTAAATTCAGGATTACATTTGTCCAGTATTTCCTGATATCTTGCTATAACCTTTTCGTTGCTAACTACTTCTTTTAAATTTTTCCATTCAACTCCATTATTTTTGCACCAATCTTTGAGTGCGGGCTCAGCAGGTACTATGAGGGCTGAAACATATTTTTGTCTATCGCCGACCACCATAATTTGCTCTACCAGGAAATCTTCTTTAATTCGATTTTCAATCGGGGCAGGGGCCACATATTTTCCACCTGAAGTTTTCAGTAGTTCTTTTTTGCGGTCAGTAATCTTTAAATACTGGTGATTATGCTTGGTTATATACTTACCTACATCTCCCGTTCTAAACCATTTTTTGCCATCAATTTCTTTAAAAGCTTTATCATTGGCTTCAGGGCTTTTGTAATATCCCTGAGTTATGTTAGGTCCTCGAGCTAGAATTTCACCTTCATCTTCACCATAGTCTCCCTCCGATGCGTCAATATATAATTCTACGCCATTAATTACTTGGCCAACGGTTCCGAGACAGGCACCATATTTTTCCATTGTGTTGACAGTTAATGTAGGAGAAGTCTCAGTAAGCCCGTAGCCTTCTCGAACCGGTATACCCGCCGCATTAAATACTTTGAGCATCTTGAGAGGACATGGTGCTGCTCCGGTAACAATAAGTTTAACGTTACCACCCAGTGCTTCCCTCCACTTACTGAAAATCAGCTTATCGGCAACAGCCCATTTCACTTTAGACAAGATGGACCTTTTTTCATATAAATCGAAGTCATCCGTCAGGCTCAATGCCCAGAAAAAGAGCTTCTTCTTTACTCCTTCTAATGCAAGTCCCTTGTTATAGATGGCTTCATAAACTTTCTCCAATAATCTTGGAACTGTGGAGAAACAAACAGGTTTTACATGCGCGAGATCACCATCCGGCCCTCCAAGATTATCCAAGCCAGTATAATGTGTGGATGCACATTTGTACATGTAAGCGTATGAAACAGCTCGTTCGAATATATGGCAAAGAGGTAAAAAGCTAAGTGTAGATTCACCGGAGTCAAAAGTCAAAACCATCGCGGTTTCCTTTACAACATGGGTAATATTAGTATGCGAAAGCATGACACCTTTAGGATTGCCCGTAGTTCCGGAAGTATAAATAATTGTAGCTAAATCATCACCTTTAGTTTTTTGGCGAATTTCTTCGGTTCTTTCCAAATGTTTCTCATCAAAAATATCTTCCCAATAAGGTTTTCCATCCACCTGCTCGAAAGTGTAAATCTTATCAAGGGTTGCAATATTTGGTCGAGCTGCGCTTAGCTTGGAATAAAGATCCTGGCCTCCACAAAAAGCCATTTTCACTTCCGCTTGGTTTAGAATGTATTCATATTCTCTAGAACTTATAGTAGGGTAGAGCGGTACACTTACACCTCCGGCGAATTGAATAGCTAAATCCATGATAGTCCACTCTGGTCTATTCTTGTAACTGACGATGGCTATTTTATCTCCCGGAAGAATGCCATCTGTGATCATACCGGATGCCGCACGCTCAGCTATTTTTATCAATTCGTCGGTAGAATAAAAATACCATTCGCCGTTTTCGTCTTTGCCACCAAAGGACTTTTCGAGTGGATGTGTAGCTTGTTGATTATATATAAAATCGAATAGTCTTTTAATTTCCATCTTGTTTAAATTAAGTTGATTATCATTTACATCAACTCAATATAATTAATTGTGTTGGAAGATTAAATTATGTCAAGATTAAAAGCTAGTATTTAATATGGTGTTGTTACATTTCATAGGAGCAAAACGCTTGTTTTTTCATAATTGAATATTATTTGAAGGAGATACATATGATCCAAAAAAAGTTTAAAGATTCTTATTGACGTGTTGAAAAGAGCTACTATTTTAATGTGTAAAGTTCAACGATATTGTCATTGTGAGAAATACGATGTATCTTTAGAGAAGACCAGTTGGATAATTTGGATAGCTACTAAATTGATTTCCATTGATACCCAATTTGGTCATCAATAGACAGTTTTTTGTGGAAGACTTAGGCCCTTAAATAGGTTTGCAAACATTAAGCTACTATTCAAATTTTTGTCGATTCTAAAAAAACAAATATCATGGATCCTTTATTATTTGCTGGAATTCTGGTGGGCATATTTTTAGCCGCTGGGATTCGCGTTGTATTTGAATATAAGCGAGCATTAAAGTTTAGATTTGGAAAATACATTAAGACCCTTCAACCAGGTTTTAGATGGATCATACCCCTGGTTGAAACGGTGCAGATAGTCGATATTCGAGTTATCACTATCAATATAATCTCGCAGGAAGTAATGACGGAAGACAATGTACCTTGCAGCATTGACGGGGTTGTATTTTTTAGGATCAATAATCCTGAAAAAGCAGTACTGGAAGTTGAAGAGTATAAATTTGCTATCACTCAATTAGCTCAAGCTGCGCTTAGAGATGTATGTGGAAAAGTAGAATTGGATACAATTCTATCAAAACGAGAAGAGATGGGTAAGAATATTAAATCGATCGTTGAGGAGGAGACCAGAGAATGGGGTATTGAGATTATTGATGTCAAAATTAAGGACATCCAATTACCTGAAAATATGCGCAGAATGATGGCTAATCAGGCGGAGGCTGAAAGATCCAGGAGAGCCAGAATTATTCTGGCTTTGGCTGAAGAACAAGCTGCCGGAAAGTTGTTAGAAGCAGGTAAACTCATCGATCAATCTCCATCAGCCATCAAATTAAGGCTTTACCAAACTTTAGCCAACATAGCCTCTGAGAAAAATTCGACCATCCTGTTTCCATTCCCTGAAGAGGTATTACCCAGGGGTAACAAAGAATAGGTTGAGATACGAGACCGCTACACTGTGATAGACAAGATCGCTGCGCTGAGAGATGTGAGGGTGTAGGTTTGTGGTTTTGAGTGCGGATTCCCGTCGAGCCAAGGCCAGTAAAATAATTGTATGTCTATGTTCCATTGAAATCTAAATTTCTAAACCCATCAACCTCTTAACTTCAATAGAGATTAAGCAACGAGAAAAGTGACTGCTGCGATGAGAGAAAATTCCAAAACGTAATAAGGCAATACCCAATGGGCTTGATTTTTTTTATTTTTACATAATGACTGCAGGTATCTAAACAGGGCATTATTCTTTTTGCTAAAATTCGACCACCATTACCCCTATTCTAACTAATAAATTATATTTGATTAACTAAATTTTGTGGTCTAATTAAACCCTCGACACTAATTATGGCCATACTAAAGGAATAAAACCTAATACTTGTAAAATTAGTCATGAGAAATAACCTGAAACGATAGAACATTGTAATAATCTTACCTATCCTGTTGTAGTCCTATCAGTTATATGCAGTGACTTTTGTGTGGACTGGATTGATGGACAATAAATGGCACACAGCTGCTAATTGGAATTTCAATGCTGTTCCTGGAGCTAGAGATACTGCAATAATCGAAAATGCTTTTGTTACTGTGGATATGAACCACTTTATTGCTAAAGTGATTCTTATGGACAGTCAATTATCCATATCTGGGTCGCTGACAGTCAATAATAATAATTCAAGCGATGGAATCATTGCAAAAGACAGCGATATCATTATTCATTCAAGCTTGGAAGTGAATGGCGCAAATCGTAATGGGACAAATTTGGATAGTCTATCTAGCACAACCAACTTTGGAGAAGTAATCATTTATTGTGGTCATGCTGGTATTCTTAATGCCAGCCAGATTCTGCGGTTTTAAAAAAGTCTCACTACTCACTACTTAATACCAAATACTTCTCAAAGAGCATAGAGATTATCCATTCTTTCAGATATCTCTTGCAGTCTGGACCGGTCGCCTCCAGACACTTCGGCTGATCCCCAACCTGAGTACCCTACTTCTGCTAACGCTTTATTCACGGCTGGCCAATCCGCATCGCCATCTCCCAGGAGGACTTTAAATCCTTCCCAGATGCCTTCTTCGTTCTGCTTTTTGCGACTGTAATCTTTGATGTCCACTTTAATAATCCGTGGGCCGAGTGTTTTAATCCAGTGGGCAGGCCATCCATAGCGGACGATATTCCCGATGTCCATATACCATCCTATATGATCATCGCCAAAATCGTCGATATATTTTTTAGCTTCAACCGGACTGATCAAAAAATTATTCCACACATTTTCGATAGCGATCTTTATGCCGGTCTCATGGCAAGTGGGTAGGATTTTTTTAATCTCTTCAACGGATCGATTATAGGCGTCCTCGTAAAAGATTTCTGCCTTCACCACCGCTGGTACTAAAAGGACAGTCGTGCCTCCTAATTTTTTGCAACGATGCAACCCATCGATAGTGGCTTGAACGCAAGCTTCCCGTATTGCCGGGTCAGGATCAGATAATGGTTTTTTCCAATGAACTGAATTGACCAGACCCGGAATCTCTAATCCAGTCTTCGCTTTGGCTTCCAAAACTTCATCGTCATTCAGGTCGTCTGGGGAATCTAACTCTACTCCATCAAATCCAAGCGACTTAACCAATTTAAATTTTTCAAGTACACTGAGCTCTTCTTTTATCATTCCCCACTTTAGACTTTTTTTATTCAATGGAGAAAGTTCAGGTGTAGGATTACAACCAGCTAAAATATCTGGTGATAATCCAATACCAGCGCTTGTCAATACGGTGGAATACATAAACGATCGCCTATTCATGTGTATACTTTTTAAATTATACGAATTTAGTAATGCCTGGTTTAGCAACTTCCTTTAATGGCCAATCAAGATCCCAATTAACTTTGGAAATATCCGGACTTAATATTTCATTTGAGTTAAGTGCTTCATCGAACTTTATGGTTTGGCCAGTATAGGCAGCCATCCTGCCCCAAACAGCAAGCATGGTGCTATAAGCCATTTGTTGACCATCAAAGAATGGTTCTCCAGCTCGAATAGAGGCAAACAATTCATCATGTTCCGTTTGATACATATTGTTTTTCTCTCCTTCCCAATTCCAAACCTTTCCCTTCCTAGTAATTCGGTGAAGACTGGATACATCCACTTCACACCGCCCTTTAGTGCCCATGATATCAATTCCATAGTCCCTTGAACATCCTTGTTGTTGTCTGGAAATATGGTATCCATTTACTCCATTAGGGTATTCATATATTATTGAAAAATGATCATACACATTTCCATATTGCTCTTGAACTCTTGATTGTCTTCCTCCGGTAGCAGTCACTTGAACAGGATGAATATCACCTAATGCCCAAGACATCATATCTATACTGTGGACCGCTTGCTCTACAATATGATCTCCAGAAAGCCAATTATAATAAATCCAATTACGATACATCGTTTCTTTAGGAGACCAGTTCGCTTTTGGTTCTTTGTACCAAAGGCCTCCCGTATTGTAAGTGTTATAGACCGAAGTAACATCTCCAATTTTGCCATCCAATACTCGCTTAAAAGTATCTCTTTTTCTAGTTTCGAACCTCCAGCAAAAACCAGACATCAATGCTAATCCCTTAGATTTGGCTTTTTTAGCAACTTCTAACACTTTTCGGATACCAGGGGCATCAACTGCGACTGGTTTTTCAGAGAAAATATGTTTTCCAGCATCTACTGCAGCTTCCAGGTGTCCGGGCCTGAAAGAGGGAGGTGTTGCCAAAATTACCACATCGACATCTGTGGCGAGCAATTTTTGAAAAGCATCAAAACCCACAAATTGATTGTCAGGAGATACCTGAATCTTAGTTGGATTTTCCTGTTTCAAATTATTTAAAGAAGCAATAATTTGATCGCCAAACAGATCAGCCATAGCAGTCAAGTGCACATTGGGATCCGCTTTGGTCGCCTGTAAAGCAGCTCCGGTACCTCGTCCTCCACATCCTATCAAACCGACTTTTAAGGTGTCACTATTTCCAACCTGGATCTTTTCTTTTCCTGTTGAAATATTGGGTAGTACTATAGAGCTTGCTAATACGGCTGCTCCTGTCTTTTTAACAAAGTCTCTTCTGGAGTTATATTGCTCGTTATTCATGATGTTAAGTGATTTGGTCTAAAGATATTAAAAAGGGTGCAAAGTTTTAATTATAACTTGATTCATAATAACTGATATTGCTCAATGATAAAATTCCTTTTGTCGTGATATGTACACTATAAAAAAATTAATCACATAGAAATATAACTATTTGTAAGATAGTTGAGTTATAGTGGTTGATATTAAACAAAACATAATGAAATCGATCTTATCTTTATTTATTGCCTTTCTAGTTATTGGAAATCTTTCTAGTCAAGAATCCTATATTATTCAAGGTAGCGTCGAAATTGATTCACTTAAAGGTCAGATTGTATTAAGTACATTTGATCCGATCAAACAGGTAAAAAATAAAATAGGAGAAACTTCTATTCTTGAAGATGGATCCTTTGAAATTTCCTTCCTATTTAAACATCCAGATTTATACAGGTTAGATCTTCCGGATCGATTGGGTCTATATTTAACCATTGATGAGGGACAAAAGCTCATTCAAGTTATGCTGGATGAAAAGAAGGAATTCGCTGTAGATGGTTCAAGTGATACAAAAAAATTAATGGCATACGATTTTTTTCGCAAGCAAAGTAACCTAAAATGGGTACGTCCTACTTACCAGGCCATGTCAGCAGCATCAAAATCTGGTGATCAAGAAGCGGAGATTGCCGCGGTGGAAGCTTATGTAAAAAATAGTAAAATACACCGCAAAGAGCTTATTGATTTTTCGGAAAAGGAAATAGGCAACTCGATAGCCTTATTTGGAACTGCATTGCGATGGACAGGAGATGATGAGATTTCCAGGCTTGAAATTTTGGTAAACAATTTTGCAAGAAAGTACCCGGACTTACCGATGACGAAAAGTATGCAAGAGAAAGTAAATCGTTATAAGAAAGTTGCCATTGGTGCACATGCTGCCAATATAGTTGGACAAGACTTATCCGGATCAGCGATTGAACTTAATAAACAGTTAGGGAAATATACTTTAATTGATTTTTGGGCTTCCTGGTGTAGACCTTGTATTTTGCAAATTCCAGATTTGCAGAAGTCATATGCTGAGTTTAGTAGTAAAGGTTTTGAAATATTTAGTTTTTCAGTAGATCGAAGCGAATCAAAATGGATTGAAGCTGCTGGTAAGTACGATATGCCCTGGGTACATGCTTCTGATGTGAAAGGGTGGCAGTCCCAAGTAGCAGCTGACTATAATGTTACCTTTGTACCTTTCAATTTACTGCTTGATCAGGAAGGCAAGATTATAGCTAAGAACCTGCACCATAAAACATTGTACAACTTTCTCAACGAGTTGTTTGAAAGGGTTGAATAGTAGCGAAGAAAATATTTGATTAATAATTTGACATGCACCAGGAATGAAAAAGGAAGCTTAATGGTTATATTAGTATCATGAAAATACTTCTTCCTATTTCAATTATTAGGTTGTCTCTTGCTCTAAGCATTTGGTTATATACAGGATTTGAATCACAACCCACTATATTCCAGCAAACCCAGCGGCATGAATATAAGCTAATACAAAACCTTTCAACGTGCTATGATTTAGTCAATCAACGCTATATAAGCATTGTACATGCATCATTTGATAAATTTCTATTTTCCGAATATGTATCGTATCTACCTTCCTTTTTATCAGCTATTTGGTTCGATACATCAATAGGGATTGGTCAATTAAAAAGTGTCAGACTAAATAGACTATTGTTACCTATCAAACTTACTCAAGCAGCTCGCATATTTAAATAAATCAAGGTTCATCACAGATTTATTAACGAACAAAACTATCATTTTGAAAAAGTTTAATAAAGCCATGCGTATGCTGGTCATCATTTTATTAATTGTCCTGGCTAGTTTCGGAATGGGGTTAACCGGGGCAGCTCCAGTACGTGTTTTGAAGAATAAAGGTAAAGAAAAATCAGATCATAAAATCGAATTGGTTAAGGCAAAGAAATCAGATAGTAAAGTCATTAAAGAAATTCAATAACTGTTTTGTCTAAAGTTCTTAACTTTCCGACTCAAAAAATTGACTCTTGTCAGTATCCATCATCATACCGGTTTACAATGAAAATTTAAATGTGGCGACTCTTGCAAAAGCGTTCGACCAAATTAAAGAGACGGTTCCAATTAGTGAAGTTATCTGGATCAATGATGGGAGCACGGATAATACGCTAGAAATCATCAGAACACTATGTGATGATCAAATATCTCATAAATTCATCGATCTGTCTCGAAATTTTGGACAGCAGATAGCTATACAAGCTGGTTTGGATTTTTGCTCGGGTAAGTATGCAGTGATCATGGATGGGGATGGTCAAGATCCGCCCGAATTAATAGAAGCATTATATAAAAAAATTCTAACCGGTTTTGACGTCGTTTATGCCCGAAGAGTTAATAGGGAAGGTGAGAGTTGGGTCAAGAAAAAAACAGCTTCTTGGTTCTATAAATTAATGGACAACTGGGTGTCATTCAAATTACCTAGAAACGTTGGCGACTTTCGTATTTGTTCAAGGAAAGTAATTGAAGCTATTAAGCGTATGCCTGAACGGAATAAATTCATTCGAGGTCAGATGGCGTGGATTGGTTTTAAACAAACTTATTTGGATTACCATCGTCCTCCCCGACTTAAGGGGACGTCACATTACCCAACAAAAAAAATGTGGCGATTGGCCTGGGATGCAATAACGGCCTACACTGATTTTCCGCTCAAATTGATTACCTGGCTGGGAATTACAGTAACTGTTTTTGCCTTTCTGGTTATGCTTTATGCTTTGTACAGCAGATACATATTGAATGATTTTGTTCAGGGTTGGACGTCACTCATGATAGCGGTTATGTTTGTCGGCGGTATACAAATGATTGCTATAGGGATTATTGGGGCTTATATGCACCGCACTCATCAAAATACGCTTCAACGGCCTCTGTATTTTATCAATGAACAGAATGTCCGCTTACCAAAATAAAGGTTAAACCATTTCTTCTGCTCTATCATTTTGATATATAATTGGAATCTCAATGCATATTTGAGATGATTAAAAGTTCAATTCACTACTTTTAATCTATGAACAGATTCTTAATGGGTGCAGGTGTTGCATTATGTGCGGCTGTAATAATTTTTATGATCGGGCCACAGCCCCAATACCCTCCATTTGATGGAATCCCATTGGACACATTGTATCATATAAATGATTTGGAAGCACTGATTGAATTAGATAATCAGGATAAACGGATTAGACCGGGAACCGAATCAAAAATAATCTGGAACGATTCGATTCAAAAAACAAATTTCTCGATCGTTTATTTTCACGGGTTTTCTGCAACTCATCCGGAAGGTTTTCCAGTACACCGTAATATTGCCAAACAGTTTGGGTGTAATTTATTCCTTACTCGTTTTCCAGAACATGGTTTAGCAGACCAGAATAGTTATAAAAATATAACACCTAAGCAATGGATCGATTATGGAAAAAAAGCAATCGCCATCGGTAAATCGATTGGGGAAAAAGTGATTATTATGTCCACCTCCACTGGAGGGACAATATCCATCTATTTAAGTGCATATGATCCTGCGATAGCCGCTCAGATATTATTTTCTCCCAATATTGATTTGTATGATACGAATTCAAACTTGCTTAACGGTCCTTGGGGATTACAGTTGGGTAAGGCTTTCCTGGGCAGTGAATACCGTCATGTAGAGGGACCGGATTCGGTGCGAAAATATTGGACTATGGAGTATCACCTCCAAGGCTTAGTCGCACTTCGAGAATTATTAGACCTTACTATGAAAGATGAAATTTTTTCTAAAATAACAGCACCTGTTTTTCTAGGCTATTACTATAAAGATGACACTCACAAAGATAAAGTGGTTTCCATTCCGGCGATGAATACATTTTTGTCAGCATTGACTATTGATACTGCTTTGATAATGAAACGAATTTTTCCCGAAGCAGGAAATCATGTAATAGCCAGCAAGCATTGGAATCCACATTGGGATAAAGTTGAGAAAGGAGTCTCGGCCTTTATGGTCAATACATTAAATAACCCTAATAGTAATCAATGAAAAAATTAATATTGTTTGATGCGTTTGGAACGTTATTCTCCTTGAGTATTCAGCTAGACGAACTTGATAAATATACTCATGGGAAATCTGAATTATTACTCGATAGATGGCGCAGTAAACAACTTACTCAGACCTGGTTGCTTCAGACGATGAACCGATATCAAGATTTTGGAGCCGTTAGTGCTCAGACCTTGGATCAAGTGATGAGAGAATTGGGGTTTACTGATCAAGCAATTAGAGATTTATTGCTACCCATTTATCACCATCCAAACATGTTTAATGATGTAATTCAGGGTTTGGGAAAACTTAAATCATTAGATGTTCAATTGTTTATTCTATCCAATGGTACACCTTCTATGTTATCTGCAGGGATTCAAAAATCAAGGCTCAACGAATTATTGGATGGATTTATCTCCGTGGATGAAATCAAATCGTATAAACCCGCACCTGCAGTTTATAAGTATGCCCTTTCAAAACTAGGGTATTTAAAAAAAGACGTTTTATTCGTTTCTTCTAACCAATGGGATGTTGCCGGCGCATATTTTACTGGATTGCCATCAGTATGGTTGAACCGAGATGCTATATTATTCGATGATTTTGGACACCAACCCATTGCTGAAATTAAGTCATTGCTTGAATTAAAGGATTATTTAAAATAGTTCATAGTCACTGTGCGCGTCCCTAGAATTGATAGTTCAATCTTAATCCCTTATACATAGGACTTACAATCCATGTACCTGAATTTTTCTGGTTATAAACTGAAGTAGGTTGGTGAGATAAACCTTTTTTTGCCTCATATCTTTTAATAACTGATTTAACAGATAACAAGGTTATAACAGTGCTTAGAGCAACATCTGAAACCCAATGTGCCTGATTGTATACTCGAGCCAAGCCTGTCCCAAACCCAATAGCATAAAGCGCTATTTTTACAGGTACGCTTTGTACCTGGTGAGCTAGGACGGCCGTAATATTTAATGATGCCATCGCATGACCTGAAGGGAATGAATGGAAGTCTGGATCCTTGCTAAACGGTTTAAAATCAGCATTACTAAACCCGCTGATAGGACGAGCTCTTCCAGTGGCCGTTTTAGATATGGATTGGAGCAATGAAGTGGCTGCTAAGGATCCAAATATGAGAATCCCACTATCCCGCATCCAACCCTTATCGAAGACGACTCCAAATCCGTATAGTGCCGTAAAAGCTATTACAGCAGGTACCGGTTTACCGGTGAGGTCAGCAAAATTTTCTAATCTCCGCCACCTTCCAAAGGTAGTTGTCCGAGCAGCCCAGTCTGAAACAGGTTGGTCCAAAAAAGAAACTAAATAGACACCGGCTGCAACGCCACCAAATTTTAACCAGTCCTTCCCGTCCCATCGGATAGGGCTGCTTAATACGTGAACAAAACCATCAGCCATATGATACGAATCCGTCTTTAGCCTGGTCCAAGTATTGTTTTTATCCTGACTTAGTATGGTACTAGAAAGTCCTATAATCAGTAGGATGCATAGTTGCAGAGCACGCATATCAATGTGTTTAATCATTAAGAGGTCTATTGGTTAACAAGCGTTTAATGTAAGAATTTTGTTCAGGAACTCTACTAAAAATAAATAACTTCTTGGTTTGCCAATCCTGAGTGACTTGGTGTCCATGTATGCAACTTACAATCTAATCTGAATTTTCTACTTTTCCACTTTAAACATTATTTCTTTTTTGACTCCATTACAGATTTATTCATTCATTTTCTACCTTTAAAGCATGCAATTTAATAGAGGTAGGTATTGGTTTATTCTTATCGCTATACTTTTAATAGCAATAGTGTCTTATTTCTTTTCTGACATTGTTACTTATGTGCTAATTGCTTGGGTCATCTCCCTGATTACAGAACCGGTCACAAAATTCTTCCTTTTAAAGCTGAAATTAAAGAATAAAAAGTGGGGACCATCGGTAAGTGCTTTGCTCACCATGATTGTAATCATAGTCGTTTTTTTATTGCTATTATTTCTTCTTGTTCCACCGATTATCGAACAAACAGCTAAATTGGCCAATGTAGACTTTCAACTGGTTGTGCAAAAATTGGAAGAACCTATTCAGCGAATTAATGGTTGGTTAGAAAGTCTTGGTGTACCTGTTACAGACGGCAAGGGATTGGAAAACCTCTCTGAGCCATTAAAGAAATATTTTTCGGTGGGGCAAATCGGTGAATTTTTCAGTAACTTATTAGGAACAGCCGGGAGCGTTTTGTTTGGACTTTTTGCTGTTTTGTTTATCCTATTCTTTTTTCTTCGAGAAGAAGATATGTTTAGGAATTTCCTATTGGCACTAACACCCAACGAGTATGTAGACAAAGTAGATAAGACTATTACCGAATCTACTCAATTATTAACTCGGTATTTCGCTGGAATTTTATTACAAATCACTATTATCACCTTATTTGTGACTATTTTTCTATCCATTCTAAATATTAAGAATGCTTTACTCATCGGATTTTTTGCTGCGTTAATTAATGTGATTCCTTATTTGGGTCCCTTAATTGGTGCGATATTCGGTATTTTTATTACCATTTCTGCGAATATCGATTTGCCTTTTTTCCCTGAAATGATGAATTTAATAATTAAGGTGGGAATCGTATTTGCTACTATGCAATTACTAGATAACATGATTCTTCAACCTTTCATTTTCTCAAATTCTGTCAGAGCACATCCACTAGAAATATTTATAGTCATTTTATTAGGGGGAAAATTAGGGGGTATTACCGGAATGGTGTTAGCTATTCCCACCTACACCCTTATCCGTGTGGTGGCAAAAGTATTCTTAAGTGAATTCAAGATAGTGCAAAAGATGTCTAGAAATTTAGGGCCGACTGATGGAACATGATGCGCTAAGGACAGATAGATTGTATGCAGTTCCTTTGAAACTCGATCACTTGCCTTTTCTACAAGCACTTGATGCCGATCCAGATGTCATGAAATATATCGGACAGGTTCGATCTAAAGAAACCGTTTTAGCCCGTGTAAAGCAAGCATTAATATATCAAAAATTAAATCCTGGCTTAGGTATTTGGAGTGTATTTACTCAAAAGAATGATCTATGGGTCGGGTGGATTTGTCTTAAACATTTGGATAAATCTGACCATATTGAACTTGGGTATAGACTTTCCAAAAAATCTTGGAATAAAGGCTATGCTACCGAAATGTCAAAGCGCATAATAAAATATGGTTTTGAAGTGAAACAGCTAATCGAAATAGTAGGAGTGACCGATCTAGCTCATGTTAGATCTCAAAATGTCTTGATGAAATGTGGATTTAAATTTATGGATTTTAGGTATTTTTATGGCAAGAATATGAATTTTTTTAAGCTAATAAAGGAAGATTGGGAAAGGAATATGGTTAAATAATGGTTAATCTCCTGACATTTTTTAAACTCAAGGGTTATTTAAGCGATTAATTTAAAATAATACTGTTATTTTCATAGAAACTACTTCCCTTCACCGAATTCTTTAAATGAAAAAAGTAACCTATATATTATTTACTTTCTTTCTAACTTTTCAAGCTTTTGGGCAACCGATTGAGGCTTTTGGGATTCAAATAATAAGAGATCAAGCAGAAAGCCTTGCTTTAAATAACCAGGATCTGAAAGAAATGCAGATAAGCAGTTCTTTCATTTCAGATGGGAGAAAATATATATACATACAACAACAATATGAAGGCTTGGAAATTGAAAATGCTATCATGTCGCTTGTTCTTAACGATCGTAATGAAATCGTATCGAGCCAGCATAGTTTGATTAAAGATGTGCATCAGAAAGTGCTCAATTTTGGTGGGCAAGTTATTGCCTCGGAAAAAGCTTTTAATTATGCTGCCTCTCACCTAGGCCTTTCGCCGAAGAAATCCTTTCTAAAATCTAATCATTTGCGTTCACAACAAAACCCTAATTTGAAGATTTATTCAAAAGGGATTGCCTCTAAACAAGAAATTCCTGTCCATTTGAAGTGGATTCTGAAAGATAACCATTTAATTAAAGTGTATAAAGTAGGGATTTACAAATTGGAAGGAGATCATTATTGGGAATTAGCTGTAGATGCTCAGTCGGGAGAAATTTTACATAAAAACGACCAGATCATACACTGTAGTTTTGATCATCCGAATGATTTATCTTTTAGTAAACAAGAGGCTGTATATACAATAAGAAAAAGCAGAATAAAATTAAACAATATTGGTTTTGATAATGATGAAGGGTCAGAAACGTACAATGTATATCCACTATTTGTAGCCGATCCAAGTAAAGGAGAAAGAATCATAATCGAGAATCCTGCAGATCCTTTGGCTTCACCTTATGGGTGGCATGATATAGATGGCCTTCCAGGTGCTGATTTTATTGATACAAGAGGCAACAATGTTTATGCTCAGGAAGACTATAATTACAACAATTCAGGTGGGAAAAGAGCGAATGGTGGAGACAATTTAAACTTCAATTTTGAAATTGATTTCAATCAAGGCCCCAAGAGTTATGTAGATGCTTCTTTGACAAATTTGTTCTATTGGGTAAACCTGAATCACGATATATTCTATCATTATGGATTCGATGAAGCTTCAGGTAATTTTCAATACAGTAATTTTGGACGGGGTGGTATGGAGTCTGATCAAGTGTATGCTGATGCACAAGATGGTTCGGGTCAGAATAACGCCCAGTTTTTAGCCTTAGAAGATGGAAATCCTGGACGGATGGAAATGTTTATTTGGGGTAATGCCCGTGCTGTGTTATCAATCCCAGGGGATTCAAAAGCTGCGGGAGAATGGAAAGGGGCTGAATCTGGTTTGCAAGGAGGACTCAATTCAATTAGCAGGAGAGGACCTCAAACAGGGTTGCTCGTCCAAGTAATTGACGATCAAAACACTACTTCCGAAGGATGTAGTACAAATCCAATTTCTAATCCCGAATCCTTGGAAGGGAATATTGCGCTTATTGATCGGGGAAATTGCTTATTCTCAGAAAAGATTATTAATGCCCAGGTAGCAGGAGCAGTTGCTTGCGTTGTATGTAACAATGTATCACCTGGAACCTTTACGATGGGTGGCACCAATAACCAAATCGAGATCCCAGCGATGATGTTGTCAAGTTCAGATTGTGATAAGATCAAACGTGTCTTGAAAAGTGGAATAAGTTTAGAAGCCACTGTCAAAAGCTCTGGATTAGCGGATAATCTTGATTCTGCATTAGACAATGTGATCATTACTCATGAGTATGGTCATGGTATTTCCATCAGACTTACAGGGGGTAGGAATAATGCCAATTGTTTAAATAATAATGAGCAAATGGGGGAAGGCTGGAGTGATTATTTTGGGTTAATGCTTACAACTGATTGGTTGCAAGCCAAACCAGAAGATCGACGACCAGTTGGGAATTGGTTACTCCAGCAGGATGATAAAGCCAATGGTATAAGACCTTATCCTTATAGTTATACCAAAAGTATCAACCCAATGACTTATGGAGATATCAAGCGATTTTCAATACCTCATGGATTGGGTGCGGTATGGTGCTCTATGTTATGGGACATGACCTGGGAAATCATCAAGCAAGAAGGTAAAGTTTCGGATGATATTTATCAGGGGAATGGAGGCAACAATATTGCCTTAAAATTGGTCATTGAAGGGCTGAAGCTACAAAATTGTATTCCGGGATTTTTAGATGGTAGAGATGCTATTTTGCAAGCAGATAAGCTATTATACGATGGTATACATCATTACGCAATTTGGAAAGCGTTTGCTCGTAGGGGACTAGGTTTTAGAGCTGACCAGGGTAGTGCATTCTCTGTCAGTGACGGCAAATCATCCAATGAATTGCCTGCTGCCTTTATATCTAAAGCTATTTCATTTGCAGCAAAAGATAGCGTCTCGTCAATATTGCTCTCTTGGGAAAGTATTCGTGAAATAGAGAATAAAGCATTTCGTATCTTAAGGAGTGAGGATAATAAAATATATAAGGAAATTTTTTCCATGCCAGGTTTGGAGTTTAGTTTTGAATCTAGATTCTTGAATTATGAAGATAGAAATGTCGTCCCTGGAAAGTGGTATTATTATAAATTGGAAAGTCAAGATTTTTCATTCAGAACGAATGCTCAAGGATTAGATTCCGCTATAATAGTTTTAACCGATAATTTAACCATCTTCCCAAATCCTTCCTCGGGGCTTATGAATCTGGTGGTTTCTAGAAAAGTGTCTGATCCGGTATATTTTGAATTGTTTAACACCCAGGGACAAATAATAAAAAGATGGGATTTTGAAGATCCTCAGGTCTTACATTCTACCTTGACCCTTGACATCACCGATCAACCAAAAGGAACTTATTTTATAAGAATGACCTCTAAATCCGAAAATCAAATTAGGAAGGTTGTAATTAAATAAGCACGGATTGCGGAGTAGACGAATTATTTATCTTCTCCTAGTATTCAAAGGATTTTTGGCCGCATACCAAATTATTTTTTTATTCTATTAACGCCAACTTGGACTGATTCAAAAATCCAAATGATGTAACGATGTAAAATGAATTCAATTCCAAATAGACCAAGAATTGCCATTCCAGCTCCCATAAAGTTAACATTTCGAATAAAGAATACGCTAACTAATATCAGAAGTAAGCCAATTAAAGAAGCTTTTTGAAAAACTGCAGCAAGATTTTCTAAGGAGATGATTTGCTTACTTAAATAAAGTTCTACAGAGTTGAGGTTTTTTGTTTTGAACTTCGTGAATATTAATATTTGAATGAAATGGAAAGCTAATATCCCACACGATATTATAACAATACTGATCCAGAGGCTTGACCAAATTGCTGCTGTAATCTTATTTCTAACGATCAGGATTAAAATAATTCCGGCAAAAGTAAAAACTTCGGCCAAGAGATGATATCGAATATTATTCTTGATAAGGTCACTGATCAACAATGATACTTTTGGATCCATATAACAAGATACTTGGTATTATTTAAAGATATTAACAGGTAAAAAGATTTGATTACTACAATCAATCTTTACTCCAGCCAGTCAAATGCGAAATAAATTAAGAAAATACTCAATGACCTTTGCGATATCCTTCCATATTTAGTTTGGATTAGTAATTTTGTCTTATAACCTGATTACATGGGCATAGAAATTATTGAGGTTAAAAGTAAAAGCCAATTAAAAGATTTTATTCGATATCCTCTGAGCCTTTATAGAAATAATAAGTTTTGGATCCCGCCATTCTTCAAGGATGAATGGAATGCTTTATTTCCTCACTTGGGCCCCAAAGGCCATGAAGCACTATACTTGTTGATTAGAGAGGACCATGTTAATAAAGGAAGAATAGCGGTCATTGCTTTGCCGGATGAACGTAATGAAAAAGGTCAGCCGGTTGGTAGGTTTGGCTGGATAGATTTTCATGAAAATTTTGAAATAACAAAAGCTTTATTTGCCGCAGCCGAGGCCTGGGCGAAATCAAAAGGTATTCAAGTGCTTAAAGGTCCGATGGGTTTTTCTAACCTGGACAAAACAGCCATGTTAATTGAAGGTTTTGAAGAAGATCCAACAATTGCTGAAATATATAATTACCCCTATTATCCTCAATTTTTAGAAAAATTGGGATATAAAAAAGCAATTGACTGGATAGGTTATGAATTTGAGGTGCCTACCAAAGTCCCGTCTAAAGTAAAAGAATTGGCCAAGCTAATCAAGGAAAGATACCAAGTAAAACTAGTGGGAGGCAGTTTAAAAAATAAAAAACCATTTGGATTTCAAATATTTGAATTGATTAATGAAACCCATCGTAATATCCATGGGTTTGTACCATTTGATCATGTTATGGCTCAAGCCTATTTGGATAAATACTTTCCTCTATTAGATAATGATTTGGTAAGTCTGGTTATTGATAATAACGAAAAATTAGTTGGATATGGAATTGCTTTACCCTCTTTTACAAAAGCTTTTCGAAGAAGTAAAGGGAAACTATTTCCCTGGGGTTACTGGCATGTGATAAGAGCAGCTAGACGCAATGATAAAGCTGATTTATACCTAATTGGAATTGCAGATCATATGCGAAACAAAGGATTGATTGCTCTCATTTTTGAAGATATCATGGCGGCATTCATTCGTAAAGGGATCAAGAAAGTCGAGTCAAACCCTGAACTGGAGACTAATCAAGAGGTACAGAGTATGTGGAAGAATTACAACTACAGACAACACAAAAGAAGAAGAGTTTTTGAAAAACACCTCACTTAATAAATTGCTTTTTGGAAAACTAATTTGCATTTTATAATTAAGATTTGTGAAGCTATTTAGACTGTGTTAAAACGTTGAATGCTTTAAAAGAATTTGGTATCACTTAAGCAATTTGAAATAAGTTTTTAATTTGAAGTGGATGGATTAAACATTTTTCAGCTGTTATATGTTACAGGTATTATTCATTCATTAAAATATGATACTATATTCATATAATAATTTATTTTTGGAAATAGAAATTTATACTTTATGATCGATTTTATATCTCAAGCCTGGCACTGGTCGGTATCAGGGGTCATGATCGTAGTGGTCATGTTTTTTCTAAAATTCCTTGGTCAGCGATTTGGAATATCGACATCCTTTCAAACTATGTGCTCTCTAGGTGGAGCCGGTCGATTTGTAGACTACTTTAAATACGATTGGAAAACCCAAGATTGGCTGATTGTATTCGTAATTGGATCGATTCTAGGTGGATTTATTGCTTCAAATTTTTTGGCAAGTCCTGAGCCGGTCCAACTTGCTCAAACTACTTTGTCTGATTTAGGAGCACTGGGTGTAGCGGCTCCAACCGGGAGTTACCTGAATCCTATGGAATTATTTTCTTGGGAGGTTTTGACCACGGCTAAAGGCATTATTTTATTTATAGTTGGTGGTTTTTTAATTGGATTTGGTACTCGTTGGGCTGGTGGATGTACGTCAGGACATGCAATTGCTGGCTTATCTAACTTGCAACTACCTTCTTTGGTAGCGGTTATTGGATTTTTTATTGGTGGTTTAGTAGTAACTCATTTATTGTATCCTTTGATCTTTTCACTCTGATAAATCTTATTATGAAAAATATTTATTTTCTACTAGTAGGTATATTATTTGGTATTGTTATGACCAAATCAGAAGCAATTTCTTGGTATCGTATACAAGAGATGTTTCGTTTTCAAAGTTTTCATATGTATGGAATTATCGGTGTGTCAGTCGTCCTAGGCGCAATTATGTTTTACGTAATGAAAAAATCGCATTTTAAAACATTCCAGGGAGTTGAAGCCACATTCATTGATAAACCTAAGACTTATTGGGCAAGCATATTTGGTGGAACAATGTTTGGATTAGGTTGGGCGATGACAGGTGCTTGTCCAGGTCCTTTATATGTCCTTTTGGGAAATGGTGTTTGGGTAGTATTAGTTATTATAGCCAGTGCACTTTTAGGGACTTTTGTTTATGGATTACTTAGATCCAGATTGCCGCATTAAGAGATGATTTGCTATTTAGTGGTTTTTTGAAGGAGAAGAAATGTAGGTCGTCGCTCAGGGTGAATAGTCACGGGAAGGAGAGAATATTACCCGTCTGATGGTAGACTTTATTTTTTAACGTTTTACGTTTAATCGCATTTGTTGGTTTTAATTTGTCTATAAGTTTTT
>JAHEJC010000243.1 GCA_024639065.1 Lewinellaceae bacterium
ACTTGGAAGACATGTAAATCAAGCAAAAGTCGATTTGCAGAATTTGGTTCCTTCATTTTATATTATCAGAGTAGGTAATAAGTCCTTTCCGGTCTTGAAATTATAATTTGTTAGATCTTCCTAGTTTAACAGATGACCCTCGAAGTACATATTCGGGGGTCTTTTTGTTTTTGAAAGATAAAAGGCAATATTAATCTATAAAATTTAGTAGGTGGCTAATCTAAAATTTAAAAAAAGGAATACACTGTACTAAATTTTTATAATCTTAAATACATTTCTTTTCTTAATTGAAAGTAAGCCAACTTCAATCAAGTAATTTCCCGGCTTCAATTGTTCAATGTTTACCAAATCCTTATTTCTTCCCTCAACAATTCGTTTTCCGGCGATATCAAATATTTTATAATAACTGTCCGGCAGATTATCAATACCAGATATACGTAGATAGGATCGAACTGGATTTGGAAAAATAGAAACTTCTGGTAGATCATTTATCGTAGAACGCGTCGTACTCAAATCCGGCGCATTGGTAACGGCAAATCCACCCAGTTTCGTGGTGGTTACTTTAATCCGGGCCAAATTTTCATTAAGTTTTTGTGGTATCACCTCATCGATTAATTCTACTTCTTCAGTGGTCATCACAGCAGAAATGGGCAAATCACTGCGAATCAAATTCAAATTTAAAAATGTAGAATCGAATTCCATGATTTCAGTTGGATCAAAGTAAAGTTCCAATTCGTAAGTTCCATCTACTAAATCACTTCCCAGAAAAAATGTTTTGGATAATGTACTAAATCCATTTAGCCAATCCGGTACAATTAGTTCTGTACCATTACGATCAATGCTTACCGAAGCACAGGCAAAACCAGCATCAGTTACACCACCAATTGGTCTGATTCTGGCTAAAACTTTTCCGGATCCAATTACAAAGTCACCAGATAATTGTTCGACATCTGTAGCAAAATGAGTGAATTCATTTACCCTGAGGCTTTTATTAATCTGAGCCAATTCAGTTTCTACCGGTAGATTAATAAAATCCATATCATCATCTTTGATTCCAAAATTGGATTCCCCAATATTTATCAGTACTTCTCCCTCAATAACATTCAATTGCAAGACTGCTGATTCAAAGTCTTCACGAAAACCATCATCGATCACTTGAATAGGAATGTCAAATTCAGTCAGGCTATCCGCTAAAATAAACGGTTCAGGAAGGATCACATCTGCTATAAGCTTAGGATCATCTTCTTTGAAAGAGATACGGAGCATGACTGAATCTCCATTGGTAGAACGATTTAATAGAATTTTGATCGGAAAACTTCGGATTGGTTCACCGCATTCAGTCATCCCGGTCACTGGTCCTACATTCTCGGTAACCGTTTTTTCTTCTTCACCAAAAGAAGCGACCAACGCCGTCTCACCTCCACTCAATTGTGTAAGGAAGAGGCCTTGACCATAGGATGCTGCCAGGAGTTGATTATCACCAGGCCTGATTTTCAACATATTTACTCTGAGCTTCGGCAAACCCGGTTGATATTCCACCCATTTAGTATTATCACCATCCAACAATACGGTACTGTAAACCCCGAGATCTGTGGCAATGATTAACTCTTCTTGGTTTAATGGGTTTATGACACCCCACAAAACCGGCATATCAGCAAGATCTCCATCTACATTGCTCCAAGTTTCACCAGCATCTTTAGTAATCCACACATTAGGACTACCAAAATTACTCATGGTGATCAGCATATAATCAGGATCATCTGAAGAAATATCAATATTCCTTATTGCTAAAAACTGAGTCCAACTGGGATCAGAAAAATCCGTCACCACGGGATTTGCTGTATCTGCATTATCTATCCTGAACAAAGAAGCATGTCCATTCCATTCCTCATCAAAGTAAGGTCTCACCCCTACCCATAACCGGTCCTCCATATTGGGATCAACGGTTAATGCACTGATCTGACCTCCATTGAACGCAGGAACTAATACCGTATCTAAGGCTTCTTGATTTATGGGATCACTGATTCTGAAGTATTGATTATCTTCATAGGCTCCATATAAAATCTTAGCATCCTCATCGTAGCTAAAGGGATTGATAAAGGCGCCACGGTCATCATCTGGTTCAAAAAAATTATAATTTTCACCTCCGTCTAAGGTGATAGCTAAATCGATATATTGTTGGGAAACGATAATAACTGGATCATCTTGATTCCCGAGAAAACAATAACCTCCATCTCCCCCAAAAAATTCAATAGCTTGATCAGGATCCAGATCTTCACTCAATATAAGCCAGGTTCCATTGTCCTGGGTACCTCCCATATAATAGGCTGCTCCTGGATTAGGCCATATACAACATGAATAAAACTGGGTGGTATTATAATCATCATTCTTTACATCAAACATGGGTTCTAAGCTATCCAAAGAATTGGAATAATAAATGCCCCCATCATTAGTAAAAATGGCTTCATTTGAGGATCCTGGCAGGAACTGAATCTCATGCTGATCCGCATGCACCACTCTTCTCCCAGTGAAACCTCTGGATTGAGAATTGAACCAGTTTGAAATATTAGTCCAGGTTTCACCTCCGTCTTCGGATCTCAATAGATCGATGCCTCCTATGAAAACTAGGTCTTCATCGGCTGGATCCACTTGAGCGATCAAATTATACCAGGCTTGTTTTCTAGCAAAATTAGTACTGTCACTGGTTGCTGTTAAATACGGTATGGGTATAGCCGTCCACGTATCACCTCTATTCTCACTGCGAAACATAGCAGTTACTTCCCTGGACTCTTCATCTTCACATAAAAGATATAATCTGTTTTCATCGGAAGGAGCACTGGCCAATTCTATCCTTCTATAATCTCCTGATGGGGTGATATCCTCCCAGGTTTCTATATCACCTGTCTTACTATTGTTGACTGAGAAATCAGCTTTGTGAACTGTTCCAATACTAAAAACACCCATCGTAGCATAAATAGTGCCATCGGGACCGATTTCCAGATCTGCGCCCCGATCAGAGTCTGCATTACCTGTAGCTATACCCAGTACTTGACGCCAGGAAGCTCCTCCATCAGTGCTTTTCATTACACCTTTAGTCCGAGTCGATGCATAAAGATTACCGTTAAAATCAATGAGTAAATCCAAGATGTATTGAAAGTCCGTATTATTCGTGCTCGAAAGTTGATCCCAGGAAACCCCATCATCATTCGTTTTCCAAATACCATTCCCTCTAGAAGCGTCGCTATTAAACCAACCTTCACCAGTCCCCAGGTAAATTATTTCCGGGTTGGTAGGATCCTGGAGCATGGCTGAAATGGCCAAATTCTCAAAAATTCCAGGTACTGCCCTCCAAGCTGGCTGATCGGATAGGAAGGTAGTGGTTTTATAAAGTCCTCCGGAGACACTACCGGCAAGAACGGTGTTATTGGAGGAATCGGCCGCATCGATTAAGATACTTCTGGTGCGCCCACCCACGTTGGCGGGACCAATACTTAACCATTGTTCGTCGGCATTGCGTAATCTATATTTTGCATTACGGCTTTCCATGATCTCTCTGGAATGTGTCAACCTATGGCGCGGTACTTCTCCTGTGGCAGGATCATGAGTAAGCTCCCATTCATATTGAGCATAAGCATCTATTTCTTGTTCTTTAGATAATTTATTGTAGTCTGAGGAGGCAGTGGGTACCTTTGGAGGTTTAGGTACCGAGCAAGCCCAGATCAGGAGCAAGCTAGTCCAGAGGAGATATTTTATTTGCATCAGGTACAGTTTTTTGGTATTGGAAATGCTTATAATAAACATTTCATTTAAATGTAGTGGTTATCTAAATTTATTGTTTTTAAATTTTATATCAAAATGGATTTTCTCCAATATTCTTAATCGCTTAACTCCTTTACTGTTCTTAGGAGCTAAATGAGTAAGATGAAATGCGGCTTCGACGAGTCCTGAGATGAGTGGTTATTGATTAGGCACCATGGAACCATAATACCAAATAGTCATCATGGCTGGCTTGATTAAAATCAAGTCCTCTTTGACCATCATCATTGACAAAGATTTGAAATAGGTATTATTTAGGGTTTCAGATAATCTGACCCAGCAATAGTATTTTGATGAAATACGCAGAGGTAATAATTATCGGAGGCGGACCTGCAGGATCTTCGTGCGCGTGGAAATTACTGCAACACAACATGGACTGCTTAATACTTGATGCGCATAAATTTCCCAGAACCAAATTATGTGCCGGATGGATAACCCCTCAAGTAATTGAACAATTAGAATTAGAGGAATATCCGGATATTCAAATTAATGCTAATGAGGTTACTTTTTTTGGAATCACCAAAAAACTCAGATCTAAATCTCATGCCATTAGAAGGGTTGAATTAGATCATTGGCTTTTAAAAAGGTCTGGTGTTGAAGTTCATGAACACAAGGTCTATAAGATTATTGAACATAATGGGTTTTATATAATTGACGATAAATACAAATGTAAATACCTGATCGGTGCTGGAGGTACCAACTGTCCTGTTTATCATACTTTTTTCAAAAAAGCTCATCCGAGGAACAAGGATAAACTAGTATGCGCACTTGAACAAGAGATAAAATATGATTACGAAGATAAGGTTTCTCGGACCTGGTTTTATGAAAATAACTTTCATGGATATTCGTGGTGTATTGCTAAAAAAGGTGGTTATTTGAACATTGGAGTAGGGGGGATATTCAAAAAGAAGAAAGTGAATATAAAGGCACATTGGACCAAACTGGTTGAAAAGCTCGATCAACTTGATATCGTAAAAAACTTTGAATTCAAGCCCAAGGGGTATTTGTATTATATCCGGGATCGGATTGATCATTGCAGGATTGGAAACGCTTTTATAGTTGGGGATGCTGCAGGACTTGCTACCATAGATATCGGTGAAGGAATAGGGCCAGCGGTAGAGAGTGCATTTTTAGCAGCGGATGCAATCATTAATAATACCCAATTCTCGCTTCATACGGTCACGAAAAGGAGTAATCCTGTCTCCATGCGTATCATGCATTCTTTGTGGAAATTAAGCACGGTTTTTAGGCCTGAAAAGATTAACAGTATGGGGTTCCTTTAAATATGCTGCTTCATATGCGGCTTAAGAATTAGGACAGCCTATCAGACAAGGTGTGGTCAGATAGTGTTAATAATTATTGAAAATTTTGACTATTTTGATTCAATAATACCTAACAAGATTATTGTTTAATCATTTTTTTTGATAGCCTATGGCCATCACGTTTATAAAGATGAAGAATATATAGTCCATTTATCAGTTTATCCGTTTTTATCAAAATCGATTCAGCGTTTTGGTTTGGAACATGGAGCAGTTTCTTTCCTCGGATATCTAAAATTTCGAAAGAAGTGATTGGTAACCCATTCAAATCGATCATGATCTGATCCTCAAATGGATTCGGAAATATTGAAACTACATCTACCAAATCATAAGAAGTTACTGGAGTTGCTGCACAGGCTGTTTGAACTTCTTCAAAATTGAGACACCCTAGGTTATTACCTGAAATGGAAATATTACCTTCGATTCCTGTTTGATTTATGACTGAGCAGATACCCTGGCAATCGCTTAAGGTAGGATTATCCTGGATAGTCAGATTACCTTCAATTGACATCAGATTGGTGAATCCACTTAGGTTGGTAAGTTTTGGGTTTTGCGTAATAACTAGATCATCTCCGATGGATTGGAGTGATTCCAATTCATCGATGTCTCTCAGAAACCTCATAGTATCTAAAATAAAATTACCTCCTATGGATTCAAGGGCAGTGTTTTCGAAACTAAACAAACTGGTGCTGGGCTTAAAGTCACCTCCAATCGTTTTTAAATTCTCAAGACCGATCAATTTGGTAATACCGGAAGAGTCAAAGACAAACGATCCGCCAATGGATTTTAATGAATTTAGTTCAAAAGTGTCTAAATCAAAGTTGAATTTACCGATAGAAAAATCCGAGCCTATTTGAGTCAAATTAGGTGCTGTAAACTTGGCAATACCTGAACTAATAATTTCAGTTTCTTGACTAATCGTTACCAGTTTTGGCAAGTTGAATGGAATGTTCTGAAAACGCTTAAAAGACTCATCAACTACAAGGCTTCCAGAAATCGTCTTCAAGCTGTCAAACGCATTGAGTTGGACTAAATTGGTATTGTCACTTAAAATTAAATCACCACCTATCTGTCCTAGCTTTTGAAAACCGTTAAGCACTTCATTAAAGATATTATCGGTAATAATAAGCGATCCTGAGATAGATGTAACATTATCAAAACCAACAATACTTTTGGATCTATTGAATCTTATAATAAATACATCTTCTCCCACCTCCATAAGATTATGAAATCCATCAAAAGAGGGTACATTGAGATTGAAGTCAAAGAAAATAGATTTGCCGACTTTCTCTAAACCAGGGAGGAAATTGTTTATTGGATCATTTCCAAATGCGCTATTCAAATATAAAGAGTCGCCAATAATCCTTAGGTTTTGCATTCCATTTAGTTGATCTAGTTTGCTGAATCTTGTCCAAAAGTTTCCACCAATTGAATCCAAGTTATTCAACTCGTTTATTGAAGTCAATGTGCCACTTAGAATTTCAAAATCTCCTCCTATGGTCATTAAGGAGTTAAATCCAGAAATCACCTGCAATGGGCCATCAATAACATCTCCTCTATAAATGAAATCTCCACCAATATTTTCAAGATTGAGAGGTCCAGAAATCGTTGTCAGACCATCATTGTTATCAAAAACTAAGCTTTCTTGGATTGTAACCAAATCCTGGAAGTTCCCAGGATTAGTCAAATATTCATTATTGCTTATGATTAAGTCACCTCCTATTTCAACAATGGGATCAAAGGCTTGTATTTCTATTAATCCAGAATCTCTCAAAATAGACCACATTCCATTAATCATTAAATCACCTGGTATAGAAGAAATGTTACTGAATCCCGACAACGTATCCATAGTCCAGAACCCGTCCAAAATTAAACTGCCCCCCAAAGATTCCAGATTATTAAAAGCATTGAAATCATTAAATAGTTCTCGATGTATTCTTCTACCATAAAGTTCCAGGTTTCCCCCAATAGAAGCCAAATTACTTAAGGGCTCAAAGGTTTGGATAGAAAACCCACTAAGAATTAGGTTTCCATTCACAGCTGTCAAGTTTTGAAGTCCATCTAAAGATCTTAGAGCGGCATTATCCTGAATAATTAAATCACCCCCAATGGTTGCAATATTCTCTAAACCATCCAAATTAGAAAATGCATCCCATATGTTCTCCTGGATGATCAGGTTTCCTCCTACGCTTAAAAGCTGAGCAAGTGGTTGCAAATTATGGATGATAGTAGTCTTATTTATCAATTCATGACTGATAATTACATCTCCTACAATCTCTGTCGTACTCGGATATTTTATGGGGAAAGAATCGATTTGTTGTTGTTTGGAAAAAACGATATTCACCGGAGCATCCGGTGCGGGTTCACAAGTCAAGGACAGAGTAAAGTCGCCCTCTTCACTACCTCCCACCCAAATTAAGTAGGTTTTGTCATCTGCTCCAAAGAATTTTTTGGTCGATCCCTTGTCGCACCCTCCCCCATTATTATTTTGGGCAAAACAACCCCAAAAACTTTCAGTCCCTTCAAAAATGGCGATCTTGGTATCGAAGGATATGTTGGTACATGTGCTGACCGTGATTAATTCATCAGTACCAATAAACTTATACCAAACACCTATATCAGTAAGGTCGACTCCACAATCGCCGGAACCAATGGCGTCTATGGATGATCCGTCTGTACTTCCATCAACAGTGGACCCACAAAATACCTCTACAGCCTGAGTATAAACGTCATTTGAAGGAGCCCCTTCTACACTATAGTTTGAACAGTTTATTGATAGTGAAAAATCTCCTGTTTCTCCTTGTTTACCAGAGACATAAATGAAGTAATCAATACCTTCCTCTGCCAAAAAGACCAAATCGGAGCCCGTATTGCTAAATTGTGAACTTTCATCATCGTGTCCTCCCACACATTCCAAGTTATCACAAGGTCCTGTAAAAACATGGATAGTCGCATCGTACTTAGTTCCCGATCCCGAAGTCTTCAAGGTAACCTCGTCGCCTTCTCCTTTAAACGAAAACCATACACCGTGAGTAGCAGCAGCGCCTGAACACAAGCGACCGTCTAAACCGGTGAAGGTTCCGTTAACGGTACTATTATCCGTAGATCCTGATTTAGTTTGTCCACAAGAAATAATTATAGCATTTTGGCAGAGATCATTCATAGGTGCTTCAGTTGATGGAGGAGGATTTCCGGATAATACCGGTGAAGTAATTAAAGAGTTTCGACGGGGACTGCTCTCCAATACGGTGAGCATCCGTTCATTCTGCCCATTGGTCATCAGATTTTTGCATACATCTGATCCATAATCCATATAGTTTTCCTTGAGATCAATACTTTCACAGCTCTCATTAAGATCACACCCGCTGGATCGCCAGGCTGCATTAGGGGTATCGTCCACAAAATCATCTACATTGCAACCAGTATCTTCACTATCTCCATCACCCCAGATATGCCTTAGTCCTAAGAAGTGTCCTACTTCATGAATAGTCGTCACCCCATATTGATATGCAGGATTTAAGTCAAATTGTTTTTCATAATCATTAGATCCCACGGTACGGTAATCACAGACTATACCATCAGCATTTGGAACAGATGCCAAAAATCCCAATCCTTCCAATTCAGACATGGTCGGGAATACAGCGTAACCTAGTAATCCTGGGCTTACTCCATCGGTGAGGCGGGTAGACCATAGATTCAAATAGTAAGAAGGATTCCAAACGGTGGCTGGTTTGATAATATCATTTATATAGTTTGGCAAAAAATGATATCCTTCGATCGCTTCCACTCTATTGATCCCATTGGTAGGATTACCAAGTGGGCTGACTGTGGCAAGGACAAATTCAATCGCAGAGCTCGAAGTCAATTGGTTATAATCCAATCCTGCGTTATTATCGGTATTCGCATAGCGGGTACCTTCAGTGCGGTTAAACGCATCGTTAAGTGCTTGGATTTGAGATTGAATTTGAGCAACTGATATATTCTCTCCTACACCCTCAGCTTGGCCTTGATGAATCACATGTACGACTACAGGGATCTGCATGATTTGACTTTTACGCACGGCTGATTTCTGCCTGTGTTCTAGAATAAGTGTATGTAGTCGTTCTTCATAAGCTCTTTGATACTGGAGATCAAATGCATGTGGATTGTACAGCCGATGTCCACACGATTCGGTAATAACAGATCTCAAATCTCTTTCGACTGGAAGGTTATCCGATACATTCGTTTCTATGTTGACCTGTTTTATGGTTCTAAGATATTCTTCATAAACGGTGGATGTAGACCTTATTTGTCCAGAAACATTTGATAATGATAATACTAGAGAAAAAAGAAATGAGATTAAGTAGATTGGTTTCATTGCTATTGGGTTGGTTTATAATATCTAAAATATTAAAAAAATCAGTTTTGAAAAGGATACATTCGCGTAAAACCAGAAAGTAACTACCTCAATGACCTGGATTCTGACTGATCGTTCCACCGCTTAAGTCTATTTCTACCTGGGGAACTGCAAATAACTCATGCTTGCCAGGAATAAAATTCT
>JAHEJC010000244.1 GCA_024639065.1 Lewinellaceae bacterium
CTGACTTTTCGTTCAAGAATCTCGTTGATTGGATTGAATAAAGGAAAACCAAGCGATAGATAACCAATATTGCCTTGCCAAACGGTATTCTTGAATTGATCATTTTTCAACTGGGTATATCGAGCATTTAATCCTATATCGAAACTTGTTGTCCTCAAATGAGCAATCGAAGCCGGATTTTTGATATTTACATGATAGGGATCTGTATAGGCAGAGGATATGCCTCCGAGGGTACTAAGGGCGATAAAGTTCTGATCGAAGAAATCTCCAAGTCCAAATCTTGAATAGGGTGAATTCACTTTAGGCTGTGCCAGTGCAGTGGTAGCCAACAATAGAAAAATGAAAATATAAAAAATGTTATTCCTCATGGTTGATGTTATACTCTAAAATCGTATGTAATCCTTCCAGCACCAAATTTGGGACCACAAATATCTCATTTTCAATGTTCTTAGCCAAAAAAATCGCGTCTCCACCGGTCATGAAAACGTTTATTTTTCTAAATTTTTTGTTAAATCTTTTAATTACACCTTCAATTTCAGTGATTATACCCAAAAGTCCTCCGGATTGTAAAGCATCATTTGTATTATTAGATGTCAAAATATAATCTTCTGGTGGCTCTACAAAAGGTAATTTTGCAGTAAACTTATGCATCGCTTCGTACCTCATTCTTAATCCTGGACTTATTAATCCTCCCTGATAGATATTTTCATTGTCTATCAAGTCATACGTTATACAGGTGCCGGCATCAATGACCAAATTATTACGGTCTGGATTTCTTTGATAAGCTCCTATTATACCTGCCAATCGGTCTTTACCCAATGTACTAGGCGTCGCATAATTATTCCAGATGGGTACTGGTGTGTCCCCAGTCAGTACAATATAGTGACAATCCAATTCGTCCAGTCCGGTTAGTAATGCTGATGGTATAACGGCTGTACTGGATATGATAACGGCCACTGGAGTGTGGTTTATACAATACTTTAATATTTTATTAACTTCTCCATGATCAAAAAAAAGGACATCATCTAGCTGATGCTCTCTAAATACGCCCAGTTTAATCCTAGTATTACCAATATCAAAACAATAGGAAAGCATGCCCCTTTTAAAATTAATATCTTAAAAATATCTGCTAAGATATAAAGATGTTAAAAGATAGTGAAGGTCAATTATTTGACAAGGTGATCCGTTCCGTAATTGAAATATCTTGAAGTAGTGAAGATGTAGTTCTTTTTTTTATTAAATAAAAGTCAAATCTTATTTTTGCTATAGAAAATAATCTTAATTTCTTTTAATTAAATAAGCAAGAATGAAAAATCCTCAAGGACTGTTATTTCTATTTCTACTAACTGTTTACAATTTTTCTCTATCTGCACAAGACTGTCAAAAACTTATTTGGGCAGATGAATTTAATGATTCAGATTTAAACTTAGCTTATTGGAATTATGATATTGGAAATGGTTGCCCAGATTTGTGTGGTTGGGGGAATAATGAAGAACAATATTATACTGATTCGAAGCAAAATGTTCGTATCGAAAATGGGAAGTTAATCATCTCTGCGCTTGAAGACACAATTGGAGGGATGAAGTTCTCTTCAGGGAAAATTACTACAAAAAACAAAGTTGATTTTAGATATGGCCGTATTGAGGCAAGCGTCAAACTACCAGAGAGCCAAGGCTTATGGCCTGCACTTTGGATGCTTTCTACAGATGACATTTATGGAGAGTGGCCAAAAAGTGGAGAGATTGACATCTTTGAATTGTTGGGGCATGAACCCAATAAAATACTTGGGACAATCCATACTGGATTACCTTGGCAATTTATTAAAGGAGAATATGTTCTTGGTGGTAATCAAACTTTTAAAGATGATTTTCACACGGTAGCTTTTGAGTGGGGGCCGGATACTGTAACTTGGTTTGTAGATGACATTCCATACCATCAGGTTACTAGTGACTCGTTATTGCCTTGGCAGCCATTTCAGGAAGATTTCCATCTTATCTTAAACGTGGCTGTAGGAGGGAATTTGCCAGGATTTACCGATTCATCAACCATCCTACCCCAGACCATGGAGGTGGATTATGTGCGAGTATATAGTTACATAAAGGATCTTCGCATTCGAGGAGAACAACCAGTTATTGGTGAGCAAGGATTAAAATATAAAACATTTTTTATTGAAGGCGCTAGTTATGATTGGAATGTTCCTGAAGGTACAACTATAATTGAGGGCCAGGGCAGTAACGAAATCACCGTTGATTGGGGTTGCTCTCCTGGAAACGTTACTTTGGAAATACAAACTGATTGCGATTCTTCAGTCATGGAATTTGAAGTAATTGAATTCGCCAAAACCAAGATATCAGGTAGCCAGATCATAGAAAGGAAAAAGTCGAACTTAGTTTATTCAGTTCCCGAAATGGACAATGCAACTTATGAATGGACAGTCCCTGAAGACGCTATAATAGTCAATGGTCAAGGCACATCCGAAATTACATTAGATTGGGGTTGCTCTCCTGGAATGGTTGCAGTAGAGATTAATTCCCCATGTGAATTGATCAGTACCGAAATATCAATCGAGTTAAGAAATTATATCGTTTCAGGCTCTGCCTTTGTACCTGAAAATAGCCCAGGGCAAATTTATAAAATAGATCCCATTAACAATGTAACTTATCATTGGACAGTACCTGACGGTGCAGTAATAACTTCAGGCAATGGAACCAATCAAATCTCAGTGGATTTTGGCAATGAAAGTGGCCGAATAGAAGTTGAAATAATGGGTGAATGCGGCTCCAATAAATTTGGAATTGATGTGCTGATAAGTATATTATCAATATACTGTGATTTTGATGGAACTGACTTAGATTTTGCAACTTTTGGAGGAGCATCCTTCGAAAAGATTCCGAATCTGCTTAAAAGCGGTATAGATACTAGTGATCATATAGGTAAATCCAGAAAGGATCCCGGAGCTGTAGATTGGGGAGGCATATTTGCAGATTTAGGAGGAGAATTAAACTTCACGGATAACCCCTACATCAATATGAAAGTTTATGCTCAAAAATCTGGTATCGTGAAGTTCAAAATTGAAGATTTGTCCGGAGGAACAACCCCAGTTGAAATTGATCTTGAGCTTACCAAACCAAATGAGTGGGTAAATCTGGTTTACGACTTTTCAGGACAGCCTGATAAAACTTATGATCGAATTGCACTCTTTTTTGATTTTGGAGATGTTGACACTAGTGATTGGTTTTTTGATGACATAATAGGTAGCTCAGGCCCAATGGTAGTGTCTACCCGAAAAATAACAACGACTGATTTTAATGCCTTCCCAAATCCGACTTTGGGGAAATTGACTATTGATCTAAGTGCGATTGCTTCATTTTATGATACCAGTCATATCAAGTTGGTCAATCATTTAGGACAAATAGTATTTGAACAAAAAATTCAGTCAATAAATAATCAAATAAGTCTTGAATTGCCTAGTCTTACTCCAGGCGCTTACTTTTTGACTATTGAGCAAAATGACTTGACATATTTGAAAAAAATAGTGGTGAACTGATTTTGATAAATCCGATTTTAGGTGTTAAAATATATTTTGCGCGGTAAGGATATGAACCAGATTAAATAAAATTACAATTTTAGAGGCAACTCCAGGGTTTAACACTAAGAAGATATAAACACACTATCTCCAGACACATTACTCATTATTATTTTTAGTGCTATTTCTAGTGTTTAAAGTGACGAGTGCCTGTCAGAGCCATGCTCATTCCATGCTCATTACAATAATCTATACTGAGCTGATCTTTAATGGAGCCCCCGGGTTGAACCACGGCAGTCACTCCGGCTTGATCAGCAATTTCCACACAATCTGGAAATGGAAAAAAAGCATCAGATGCCATAACTGCTCCGGATAAGTCAAATCCGAAATGCTTTGCTTTAATGATTCCCTGCTTTAATGCATCCACACGAGAAGTCTGACCACATCCCATCCCGACAAGTTGGTTATTCTTTACCAGGGCGATCGTATTTGACTTAAGATGTTTGGCACATCGAATCGCAAATAGCATATCCTGTACTTCTGATTCAGTAGGTTGTTTTTCAGTAACTACTCGAAGTTGATCTCTTTTTTCTGTAGACAAATCTATGTCTTGGACAATGGTCCCTGAAAGCAAGCTTTTATATTGTTTTACTTTTTGAGGGTACTGGTTCAGCTGTAATAATATTCTTTTCTTTTTTTTCTTTAAGCGTTTCAAAGCATCGTCATGAAATGAGGGAGCGATTAATACTTCATAGAATAATTCATTGATCGATTCAGCAGTGGGCTCATCAATTTCTTGATTACAAATAAGAATTCCTCCGAAAGCGGAGATATTGTCTCCGGCAAGCGCCGCATCCCATGCTTCACCAACTGTATTTCGGGTTGCTATACCACATGGGTTGGTATGTTTTAACACGGCAAAAGTAGGTGAAGCATCTTTAAATTCTCTCATTAAATTAATGGCTGCATCAATGTCCACCAGATTGTTATATGAAACTTCCTTACCACTCAATTTTTCAAACACTTCAGAAAGATCTCCATAAAATAGTCCTTGCTGATGAGGATTTTCCCCATATCTCAATACTGAACCCATTTGATGACTTGCTTTAAAGCTTGGAAGATCCAATTCTTGATTAAAATAATTGAAAATTGCACTATCATAATGCGACGAAATCCCAAAAGCTTTCGTGGCAAAAAGTTTACGGTCTTCCACATCTGCAAATCCTTGTTTCTCCTGTAACAAAGTTTCCAATAAACTATACTCATTTTGTGAAGGCACGACTAATACGTCTTTGTAATTTTTAGCGGCTGCTCTAATTAAGGATATACCTCCTATATCAATCTTTTCAATAATGGTAGATTCATCATCGGTATTTTTCAGGGTTTCCTCAAATGGATATAAATCGACAATCACTAAATCAATAGGCGGTATTTCAAATTCAGTAAGTTGATCCAGATGGCTTTCTTCTCTACGAGCCAATATGCCACCAAATACTTTTGGATGCAGCGTCTTGACTCTCCCATCTAAGATGGAGGGATAGCTGGTGAGCCCTTCAACTGATTCTACTTCTGCACCTAGACTTTCTATATATTTTTGGGTGCCACCAGTAGAATAGATGGTTACCTGAAGGGACTTTAAGATTTCAATAATTGGTTGTAATCCTTCCTTATGGAAGACGGAGATGAGGGCTGACTCTATTTTTTTCATTCGTTGTGACTGGTTGAGATGATTAGAAGGGCAAAAGTAACATATTAATAGTAATTTTACTGTATAGAAAATTTGGAAATGAGCCACTCAATAAAATCTTTTATTTCAAGCTTGGACGCAGCTTCTCTTCCTGAACATTTGAGCCCTATTTTGCAATCTTTATGGTATGCTGGAAAAGATAATTGGCAAGCTGCCCATGATATTATTGAAAAACTTGATTCGATTGAATCTTGTTGGGTGCACGCCTACTTACATCGGGTCGAAGGTGACCAGTGGAATGCCGGTTATTGGTATCGGAGAGCTGGAAAACCGATGCCTGAATATTCATTGAGCAAAGAATGGCGAGAGCTTGTTGATCAGTTGGTACCCTAAATCCCAAAGCTAATTATAACTTGATCTGACCTTAATAAATTAGGATTGGTGTGAGTTAGCAAATACAAAATAGGCCATTAACTATTTCAAATGAAAGTCCAGGATATTGCCCATGGCATAACAAGTTCTACAGCGAGGCTCGTATTTATCCTTTTCACCCAGTAGGACGGTTTCTGCTTCCTGTCCTAATCGGTAAGAATGGGTTGCTAGATTTCCACAATGGGGACAAATGGCATGTACTTTAGTGATATATTCTGAAATAGCTAAGAGGGTAGGCATTGGCCCAAACGGTCTACCCAGATAATCCATGTCCAATCCAGCCACAATAACGCGTATGCCTTGTTTGGCTAATTCTTCACAAACTTCCGGTAAAAATTCATCAAAGAATTGGGCTTCATCAATACCTACTACATTGACTTCCTGATCAATCTGATTTAATATTTCTTTTGAATGAGCAATAGGAATAGAATGGATAAAATTTTCATCATGAGAAACCACCTTCTGGTCATCATACCGGTGGTCAGTTATTGGCTTAAATATTTGTACTTTTAGTCGAGCGATATTCGCTCTTTTCAGCCGTCTGATTAGTTCTTCGGTTTTACCTGAAAACATGGATCCGCAGATTACTTCGATCCATCCATTGCGCTGACCTCTGAAAAAGGGTTCTAAAAACATAGATTTCAATTAAAACCTAAAAATAATCAAATATCGATTTGACTCAAGATAAAAGAATCAATTCATTTACATGCACATGAAAGGTGGCAGATTAGCTAACCACATTTACCATGTTTGGGGTAATAATTTTTATAACACTAATCTTAGGTACTATGACAACCCCAAACCTTAAATAAACAACCTAACTATTAAATAATCCACTTTGAATATTAACTACAAATAATTTATTATCCGAATCTTTACAAAAACAAAATACTTTTGTAATATTTTAACATTTTATAACTAGTTAAAATCTTTTATTTGATTCTTTCGTTTGAAAGCTGAAGATTATTTAATATTAATCTATATTCAAAGTATATGGACTTTATAAAAGCACAAAATTTAATTAACAAGATCAACAACTTATTCCAAAGTATACAGATGTCTGATAACCAAATCTCAACCTTGGAAAAAGACTTGATGAAAAGTTATTTGAGGGAATTCTACGAGATACTTCAAAGTCAAGATAAACCAATTGAAACTTCCATCCCGAAAAAAACTAATCCCAATAAAGATGGATTGATTGCCGATCTAAAATCAAACAACGGATCGGAAATGTTTGATGATCGATTAGACAAAACGATTGACGAAGTAAAAAACGAATTAGGAGCCGTGTTGCCCCCATCATCCTTCATGCCAGTTGACCCAATTTCAAGAGAAGAGTCAATATCTGCTTCACCGGAAATCAAACCGGAACCAATCACTAGGGAGTACAAAACTGAACCGATACCCTCTTCACCTCCTCCTTCACCGGTGTTTAACTTAAGCGCTGAAATGGCTGAGTTATTTTCGGAACCGTCAGTGAATGATATTTCCGATAAACTGAGTGGAACTCCAATACAAGATCTTTCTAGAGCATTTGGAGTTAATGATCGAATCCTCACTATCAATGAATTATTTGGTGGTGATACAACTCGATTTAATGAGACGATTCAATCCATAAATAGTTTCACAACTTTCCATGAAGCTAAGAATTACCTGGTGAACAAAATTGCTAATGAAATGAATTGGACCGATGAATCCCGAAAGAAAAAAGCATTTAAATTTATCAAAACGGTCAGAAGAAAGTTCAAATAATCCTATTATTCATGGCATTGATCTAGTAATATAGACGGTCAATCTTCTTTAGATTATATTTATTTGCAGGTAATACGGTAGATAGTGAAACAAGTCTCAAAACAATTTTTACAAAGCCTAAAATTTCCCATCATCATAATCCTGGTTTTATGGGGCATACATATTTTCCAATTTATATCAGGGGGGTCTTTGGGTTACTTAGGAATCTATCCAAAACACTTATCTGGTTTAAAAGGCATCATAACTTCACCATTGATTCATGGTGATTTTAATCATTTAATATCCAATACGTTCCCGCTGTTTATGCTGACCGTTACCATAAATTTTTTTTATCGCAAGATCGCATTATTAAGTTTCACTCTCATCTACCTTTTGACTGGAATCGTTGTATGGATTTTTGCCCGGCCCGTTTACCACATAGGAGCTAGTGGTGTAGTCTATGGATTATTGTCTTTCGTATTTTGGACAGGGATTTTTAGAGGAAATATTAAATCGATCGTACTCTCCTTAGTAGTAACTGTATTGTACAGTGGATACATTTGGGGAATATTACCGGTCAAAGAAGGCGTTTCCTGGGAAAGCCATTTGTTCGGTGCGTTGGTTGGCATCGTCATCGCGTTTGCCTTAAGGAAAAATATTGAGATCGATGAAGAAAAGAAAGTTTACAGTTTTGAAATGGAAGACGAGGAAGAAGCTCAATACTTTTTAGACCGGGACACCTTTAACCGTTAAGATGCCAGATCTTCCAACCCAAAACCCCTAAGACTATTGATAAAACTATTCAAGTTTGGCGACTAGGCTATTGCTATCTACGATTTCACTAACTTCCACAACCTTCCTCTTTACAAAGATGGAATATGCCTCTTTCAACCCAGTTATATTTACTCTGTTTTAGCTTTTAAAAATCTTTTCGCTGATTAAAAAAATGCCTTGAAGCCATAATTCGGAGGTCAAAGGAAAGCATTCAGCCCGCATTGCTGTCGATTGTGGAGCCCGGGATTGTGAAGAATTGAAGACATCAAGTCATGCCTAACGATAAGCAATTCGCCAATTTTAAATCCGATTTTTTTTATGTCATATGACTGCCTTATATATTACAGGTAATTTATTATTTCTATTTAATTTTAGGATCAAATGTCAAAACAAAAATGAAAGATTTATCCTTTATCGTATTCTTTATGCTAAGTTGCGGATGGTTAATTTCTCAGAACAAAAATAGGCCAATTCAAATTGAAGATTATTTCGTTATTAAATCCGTGGGAGATCCTCAAATTAGTCCGGATGGAAAATGGGTGGCCTATACGGTTGCTTCAAAAGATCTCAAAAAAGATAAATCAGAAACCAGAATTTGGATGATGGAAACCACAGGTGGTGAATCAATCCCCATGACCGCGACAGGAAATTCAGCGTCCAGGCCACGATGGAGTCCAGATGGAAAATATCTTTCTTTTTTAGCTTCCAGAGGAGAAAAGGAAAAAACTCAAGTTTGGAAACTGGATCGCAGAGGTGGAGAAGCACAGCAAATAACCACAATTAAACAAGGGGTAAGTGCTTATGATTGGTCCCCGGATGGGAGGAAACTATTATTGACCATTAAGGATCCCAAACCGGATGAAGATGATCAAGATAAAAAAGAGGAGAAACCCAAACCGATTGTCGTTGACCGGTTACAATTTAAACGGGACTATGTTGGTTACCTGGATCGTAGAAGAACCCATTTATATACTTTTACACCAGGTGATACGGCTACCGTTCAAATAACTTCAGGTGATTATGATGATAGCCAGGCTGTTTGGAGTCCGGATAGTAAATCAGTTGCCTTTGTAAGTAATCGCTCGGATAATCCTGATGGAAATACCAATTCAGATATTTGGATTGTCTCTGCTGATAACACAGATATGGGTAAAACTTTGTTAAGAGTATCGGAGAATCCCAGAGAAGATTCAAATCCTTGCTGGAGTCCGGATGGCAAATCCATTGCCTATGTAACGGTGACCGCAGCTGCGGAGGTCATGTGGTATGCAACCAATCATTTAGCAACTGTGACCGTAAATGGTGGTAAACCCAAAGTATGGACTTCTACTTTGGATAGAAATGTACGGAATCCAATTTTTTCAACTGACGGCAAACAGGTTCGATTTATTTTAGAAGACAGTGGTGCCAGGCATCTTGCCAGTCTAGATATCGACTCAGGAAATATTACCAGGATTATTGATGGTTCTTTAAGTCTTCGTCAATTTCATCAAATGGGCAACCAGATGGC
>JAHEJC010000597.1 GCA_024639065.1 Lewinellaceae bacterium
ATCTAGTCCAAAAATTTATAGATAGGACCTTATTACTTCTTGTAGCAAGCAAAATGTTTATAATTACCATTGTCATTTTCTCATTATGCTCAATGGAAATTGAGTGATCCCTCGCAATGACTAAATGTTTTACGCCAATACGCCAACACGCCAACACGCCAATACGCTTATTTTTCAAGATTCACTTTGACTTCCCATTCGACAACTGGATGTTTATTTTTACCGATCACTGCGGAGAGTACCGAAAAAGGTAAGGCAAATTGATCAACCTGTTCTAATGTTTTTACTTCAAGGATTATTTCACTCATTGGAGGAACTTGTACCATATCGCTATGTGCATGAAAAGTATAGTCGGATTGATTTTGTAAAGTGATCATGGCATTGCTTACATTTTTTATGGGAACGCTAACCACCGATGAAGGACCCTGGTAAGTTGCTTCGCCAACTTGTAGGCAGGATTTTATCATTGGACGCACGTATTCAGTTTTCCCTATGAGTAGATCTTTAAAAAAGGCAATCGACCTACCAGCTCTCAAGGCTTCTTCAATAGCCGTTGCGCTTCTATCGGTGGCCAATACTAACGAAACGGGGCGGTGACCACCGTCTGCAATTTTATACTTCCAATCCACCAACCCATGGATATCCGAAGTACCCATAACTGTAATATTATTATTTAAAGCAATTTCCAGTGCTTCATCCGAGTAAGTCAAATCATTAACTACTTCGATGCCGTGTAGCAGTCCTTCCCGGATCAGTGAATCATGCAGTGGAGTCAAGGTAGCAATTCCATTTCTTTGTTGCGAAATCCAGTTGGGATGATTCCAAAAAACAAATCCTCCTTGGTTTTTTACTTCTTGATAAGCATCCATTGCGCTGTCTACATTAATTTTGTTGGCGTCCTGGATAAAGATTGCATTGGCATGTCCAGGAGGAAGATCGCGGGTTATTTCCACACCGGGCACCACAATAATGTCCAGCGCTTTGGCCAATTCACTGGCTATTTGATGCGATCGGTTTCTGTCGAGGTGAGGCATATCTTCACTATGGGGTTGATACTCCAGGTGCTCGGTCATGGCGATGGCATCCAAACCATCTTTCAGTGCTTCTTCCACGCGGATCGTTGGCCAGACATTTCCATCTGAAAATACGGTATGGATGTGAAAGTCACAGGCTAGTGTCTGGTAGCCGGGTATATCCGGGAATATTATTTTACGGGTGTGCTCATGGGAGTGATTAGTCTGGGTGAACAACGTGACCGGGCCAAGCAATATAAAAAGGATCAAATTTTTCATTTAGTTGATTTTGCGCTAAAATAACTATTCTCCTGGTTATCGCAAGGATGTTCAGTACTGTGGGCTTCAGCCCACAGCGTTTAGAGGTTTCAGTTGAACTAATATTTAAGATTCAAAATATTAAATCAAGACTTTGGGTTGGTGTGCCACCAATATTAAAGTAAGAGAACCGTATCCAAAGCCACAGCAGGCAGATGCTACGCTCTCGTAAACTATTATAAGAAAGCCACAGGTTCTTTAACCTGTGGGTTTAGTTATATACATCAATTTATGAGGGGCCCAGTCTAGCTTGTCCTGATCGGAGCGATTGGAGTATTTTAGATACGATCCAATTTATTTTTTTTTAGATGGTTTTCAAGCTCATTAGCCTTGATTCTTTACCAATAAACTACTAACTTATAGGAAAATTCAAGTTTTATGAAACGCCGGCATTTCCTAGCTCAGTCCATGTCTTACGCAGGAGCAATTTCACTGACTCCTTTTCCTCATTATAAATTCATCAGCGATCAAAAAAAGTACGCTACCGATAAGGTCGCGCTGGGAAATACGGGCATTGAGTTGACTCGCCTGGCCATGGGTACCGGTACCAGAGGGATCAATGGTGCTTCGAATCAAACCCGCAGAATGGGCATCAAAGGGTTGGGTGATTTTTTACACTTTGCTTATGATAATGGCATCCTGTTTTGGGATTCGGCTGATCAGTATGGAACGCATCCTCACCTCAAAGAAGCTTTAAAAAGGGTACCACGTGAAGATGTAGTGATCCTCACCAAAACCCACGCTACTACCGAAAAAGAAATGCAGGCTGATCTGGATCGATTTAGAAAAGAAATCGGAACGGACTATCTCGACATGGTCTTGTTGCATGCTATCACCGATGGCAATTGGCCTGATAAGAAGGCCCCGGCCATGGAGGTTATGAGCAGAGCACGTGAGGATGGAATTATCCGCGCACATGGCATTTCTTGTCACTCGCTGGCTGCCTTGAAAACTGCTGCTGAAACGGATTGGGTGCAGGTGGATTTGGCTCGTTTTAATCCTGCTGGTGCCCGCATGGATGCCGACATGCCGACTGTGCGTAAGGTCTTGAAGAAAATGAAAGCGAAAGGAAAAGGCATCATCGGTATGAAAGTATTGGGAGCAGGTTCATTAGCCAACCGCATTGATGAATGCCTTCAATTTCAACTAGGTCACGAGTTTATTGACTGCTTTACGATTGGACAGGAAACCGTCGAAGAATTTTATGACTTACAAAAAAGGATACCCAAAGCGAGCGTGAGAGGGTGAGTACTGTGGACTTCAGTCCACAGCAGAGTA
>JAHEJC010000245.1 GCA_024639065.1 Lewinellaceae bacterium
AATTCGCCACCATCTACGGTAGCCTGTGAAATCATTAAAGCATGGAATGAGCAATATGAATGGCCTAAATTACGCAGTGCTTTGGCTAGAGATTTTATGATATATCTGGATGAAGAGCATGATGATGAAATGCCTACTCAGCAAGTAGCCTGGCCGGATTGGTGGACGGATGGTGTAGGGTCAGCAGCCAATGAAACCAAAGTAGTCAGGCAGACCCATGCTCATGTATCTGCTGTTACTGCCATATTATCTATGGCTAAACTCAAGGGGGTAACCTTGCCTTCAAGTATACTTCAAGATGTGGAGATTGTTTATGATAATTTGCTTTTCTATGATGAGCATACACATGGTGCCTCCGAAAGTGTGTCAGACCCACTGGCACAGAACACCATTAACCAATGGGGAATGAAATCTTCTTATGCTTGGGAAGCAGCCAAAAAGTCGCACGTTTTACAAGAAAAAGCACTCGCCTATTTCGAACCAACCTTAAACAAATCTAGCCGGCCAACCATCGTAGTATTCAATACGTTGAATTGGAATCGTTCCGGGATGGTCAATTTATTTATTCAACACGAAGCCATACCACCTGGTGTAGACTTTGCGATCAGGGATATGGATGGTAATCAAGTACCTTATCAAAAATATCAGCAAAGAGAGGAAGGTACGTATTATGGCCTTTGGGTAGAAAATATCCCTGCTTTTGGTTACAAGACCTTGCAAATTAATCTAGGTTCAAAAATCTCTACACAGCATCCCAATGCAACTGTTGGAGATAATTATCTGGAAAATGAATTTTATCGACTAGTAATTGATACGCAAAAAGGGGTGGTGTCATCCATTTATGACAAAAATCTGAAAAAGGAATTGGTCGATCCGAATGATACAGTTTCCCTGGGACAATTTATTTACGAAGAGCTAAGCAATCGGCATGATTTAGAACGGTTAACCAATACAACCCGGGATACGGTTTATAGACCACTGAATTTGTCCAGAACTATGCTAGACAACCCAAAAATCTATAAAACCGAAAAGGGATCTATTTACCATTCCATTTATTTACATGGAGACATACCTAAGTGCACTGATGAACGAGGGGTTGATATTGAAGTAAGGATGTATCACTTCAAAAAAATGATTGAATTGAAGTATCGAATTTTTAAGCTTCCTGTAACCACCCCAGAAAGTGTTTATGTCACCTTTCCATTTTTGCTGAATAATGGATTAATTGAATTTGAAGTACAAGGCGGGATCGTTTCACCTGGAAAGAACCAATTAGCCGGGTCTTCTTCAGACTGGAATACCATCCAAAATTTTGCAGCTATTAAAAATGATGAATCCCAGATTGTATTTGTGAGTAATGAGATTCCTTTGGTCCAATTTGGAGATATAAATATTGGCAGGTATTACTATCGCTTAAATCCCAAAACGAATCATATATACTCTTGGGTTTTGAACAACTACTGGGTAACTAATTTTAAGGCTAGTCAAAAAGGAGAATTAACCTGGGATTATCAGTTGACTTCCTCAGGCGACAATTCAAACAAGTTCGCTACTCAATTTGGCTGGGGAGAAAGTGTGCCATTAATTTCCAGGGTACTAATGCCGATTGAAGGAGTGGATCAGACTGAACTTAATAAACAGTCTTTGTTGAATTTGCAATCGCCCAATTTACTCCTAGTGAATGCATCACCTTCGATGGATGACGAGGGAATCGTTTTGCATATTCGAGAGGTCGAAGGAAATCATGCTATTTTGGATATAGGTAAATTAATACAGGAATCGGGGGCAACTTCTATTCAAGAAGTAAATGTTTTAGAGGAAGCATTGACCCCGTTATCTGTTCCTTTATTATTCGAACACTTTGAGACAAAATTTATTAAGTTGAATTTCAAGTAATGCATTGATTGGTGAATGAAACTATTTATTGAAGAATATATAATAAGATACATCTAAAACTTCATACTATGAAAAAGCATATTTTTTTTCTCCTCGTTTTTTTAATTTTTGGACACCATGAATATCTTAACTCACAATCTATTGAAGAGCAATCTATTAGCGACTGGAAAGAAATTGATGCTCGACCGGTTCCTCAATGGTGGCAAGATGCAAAATTTGGAATATTCATCCATTGGGGCATCTATTCGGTTCCGGCCTTTTCAAGAGTCGGCGAATATTCAGAATGGTACTGGCAAGATCTTTCTAACAAAAACAGGAAAGGTCATGCCTTAACTACTGCGTTTCATCAAAAGAATTATGGCTTGGGCTTTACCTATCCTGATTTTGCAACTGAATTCACCTGTGAATTATTTAAACCGGACCAGTGGGCAAAATTGTTTGAAGAAAGTGGTGCCAAATATATCGTGTTGACTTCAAAGCACCATGACGGATACTGCCTTTGGAATAGTCAGGAAGCCAATCAGTCATGGGGCCGTCCTTGGAATAGTTTGGAAACCGGACCCCAGCGTGATTTACTTGGAGAGCTTACTAATGCCGTCCGAAAAACAGAGGTGAAAATGGGTATCTACTATTCATTGTACGAATGGTTTAATCCTTTGTATAAAGCAAATCCGGAATTATTCGTTGAAAAACATTTAATGCCTCAGTTCAAAGATGTAGTGATGAAGTATCAACCTTCGGTGATATTTTCGGATGGAGAATGGGACCATCCTTATACCACCTGGAGATCAACCGAGTTGTTAAATTGGTTGTATGAAAAATCTCCTAACAAAGAAACTGTGGTGGTGAATGATCGCTGGGGAGCCAAGACACGTCATCATCATGGAGGATACTATACAACTGAATATGGTTCGGGATTAAGCTCGAATCACCCATGGGAGGAATGCCGAGGGATGGCACACTCGTTTGGATATAACCGGGCAGAAAATATTCATGATTATAATACCAGTCAGGAATTGATTTACATGTTGATTGATATCGTGAGTAGGGGTGGGAACTTTTTATTAGATATCGGTCCAACTGGGGATGGCCGGATTCCAGTGATTATGCAGCAACGATTAATCGATATTGGCAAGTGGTTGAAAGTGAATGGAGAGGCTATCTATGGGACCAAAAGTTGGGAAAAGAGCTGCCAATGGAGCGCCGGTAAAATTAGGGATGCTGAGCGAGGAGCCTATATGACAGAGTACGACATCATGAAGTTAACGCTGAATCCAGATGAAGGCATGGCGACTAAAGAAATATTCTTTACTCAAAAAGAGGATGTTCTATTTTGTATTACCTCTAGATTCCCCGATGAAAATTTGATTGTCAAAGACCTGCAGTTATCGACCAACACAACGGTAAATATGCTCGGTTTTGCAGAAAACCTTAAATGGAAACAAAAAGGAAAGGACGTTTGGATAATGGTTCCTAATTTAAATCCATCTGACCTACCCAGCCAATATGCCCATGTATTCAGGATAAAAGGAGTTGACTAAAGAATTATGAACTTCTGGCTAAAGCTTGTCCTTGCTTCCAATGCAGAAAGGTTAACATAAATATCGTAAAGTGCCGCTATTCGCATACCGGTTAGTATTAAGTGATCAAGATCAACCAGTTCTAATGTATATATTGATTCAAATCTTTCAATAAATGCTTGACTTGGGTATCTCCAAATCCATAAATACCTTCCTTTTTACAGAATGCTTTAAAAACTTTTGGGAAGGTAGGTTTATCAAATTCTTCAATGATATTCAATAAAGACCTTTGTGGTCTTCCAAATTGTTGACTATCACTTGGGAATCGATCAATATGCGCTTCGATTACTTGTTCGATATGATCAATTCGATCTGTTAACTTAGATGCATATTTTTTTAATGCCTTAAAGTCGCCAATTTGGTAACCTACCCATAAACCACATAGGTTGGATTGATCTTGAGCGGACAAAAGTTTTTTATTTTCAAAAGATTCAAGCAGTTCACTGTCATCAAGGGCCCCAAACCCGTTCCATGAATCTGGAAACGGACTTACCAAATACATACGAAGACCGCCTGGATTGATTTGAATTAATGTGTAAATCACAAACCATAAATTGACTTGACAAAATAAATCATTTTCAAACCATAAAAAGACTTCTGCGTTTTTACCAATAGCAACCAGCTTGTTAATTTCGGAGGCTGATTTTTGCATATAGCCTGCTTGGCTTACCTGATAATTTTCCGTAAAAAATTGAGCCCGAATCTTAAAAAATTCTTCTAATGAATTCCCTGTTATCGCTCCTTCCACCAAACATTCTCTCATAACTATTTGCTCTCCTAGAAGATTTGGGAATCTTTCTCTTAGCGCATCTCCATTGAGTATATGATAGATTAAGTTTGTCATCTATTTAAGCGTCCATATGCATTACTCAATACGCCCTACTCATTTTTCTCTATTTCAATATTCATTATTTTACAACAGGCAGTCTGACTTGTGAGGGATAGGTGTTTGAATGAAAAATCTGATTAGTAGCATTTACGGGGTTTGATTCATCAAAATTTTTGCCTCCAGTATTAAGGTTTCGGTCAAATCGTGGAAAGTTACTACTACTGATTTCTATACGAATTTGATGGCCTTTCTTGAAAAGATTACTGGTAGACATTGGACTCATTTCTATTTTGTAAACCTGTTCATCTTCCATAAAGACTTCTTTGTCAAATCCTTCTCGATATCTAGCCCTGAAAATTGTTTCATCTAAATTGTAAGCCGTGCCATCTGGGTAAACATCGATCAATTTTATAGTAAAATCAGTATCCTTAGCATCCGATGCGACATATAAGGTCGATTCAATGAAACCACTCACTTCTAAACTTTCAACCAGAGGGTCACTGCTGTAAACCAATACGTCATGTCTCATCTCAATACCACTCTGATCAAAAGCGCCCCCATCGATGGCACCACCTGTGCAGCATACATTGCCTCCATGACTGGGTACCGGATTATTAGGATCATAAATATAGGTATCCGCTGTACTATTCTCACCTACCTTATTGAGTTGAAGTTTTCCGTCACCGTAAAGCGAATTGGCCTGACCAGCGCTATTTAAGTAATAGGTTTGTAATTCAGCTTCGGCAGGGGGCCAAGTATCTGAGGATTGCCATTGATTACTGCCCATGGTATAATACTGAACATGAGGCAACTCATTCATAGTATTATCATTTTTGTCTTTTAACCATTTGTCGAACCAACCATAGATCAATCCGTTGTAATCAAGGCGGGCATCTCCCAAATTGCGCTCACCTACGATCGTGTTTTCTGTGGCTCGCGTATATCTACAATGCAAGGTAGGGGCAATGACTAAGTATTGATTATCTGCCACTGTTTTATCATCTAGGCCTCGAACATGATTGTATAATTCAAGATTAGGGCTGCTTGAAACATCATACCAACTTACAAACCAAAAGCTCGGAATGGTGAAAGGCATATTATCATGGTATAGACCTCCTTTATACCAATCCGGATCGTTGGGCGTACGACGGATCATTTTCTCAAAAACACCTTTTGAACCATCAACATTTTTGATGATATCCTGAGCGGGTAGGTGTTTAAATGCTTCTTTCCAATCAACTGATGGCATTTCTGGTGCTAAATCAAACCACTTTTGAATTCTGGTTAAATCTTCCTGTGAGGCACCAGGAGGAATTATAGGTCTGAATTCATCATTTTGGGTCCCGTACAACCAGGAGATGAATAACATCTGAACGGCGCCTCCTCTAAACCAATTCCCTTGTTCGTAATAATCACCTACTTTGCCAACGCCTGCTCCGAATCCCATGGGGACCATCGCTGCATGAGCTGGATGATCTAATGATGCAACAGCCATTTGCCACTCAGCTGTTGAGGAGCATCCATAGGTGCCTACTTTACCATTTGACCAGGATTGACTTTTCATCCATTCCATTGCATCGTAACCATCCGTTAACGGAGTCCCCAATATATCCCATTCGCCCTCGGAGAAAAATCGACCGCGCTCATTTTGAATGACATAAGCATAACCTCTTTTAACCGCCTCATAGGCCCTTTCAAACGATCTTGTCCTCATCTCACCATCCCCATATGAATTGAAGTTATAAGGTGTTCTGGAAAAGATAATGGGTACTTTGTCACTTCCTTTAGGTCGATATATATCGGTGCATAATCTTACTCCATCTCGCATTGGGACCATTACCTTTTGATCTATAATCGCTATTTCTTTCAAGTCCTCAACAATGGATTCTTGAGTATATAATTTGGTAGACCAAAGCACAACTAAAATGAGCAAGAGAGATTTTAAAACACTTTTCATTAGTATTGATCGTTTAGATTTAAATGAATGTACAAATTTTTAAATCCGATTGGTAGGTGAAATGTAAATGAATTGACAATATTTGCTTTGTTTTTATTTTTTTATGGAATCAGGCTTCTCAAATAACTTTCTAAACTAAATTCCTTACCTTCGTTTATACTTTATTAATAATCATAATATGAAATATTTAACAATTTTTTCTTTTATAGCCATTTTACTCTTTATGAGTTGTGCTGGCAAGTCTTCAGATTCTGATTCAGTTAGATCATCAGCAAGAGAATCATTAGGCGATCCTCAACCTACCAATGTTGCTCCTCCAATAGGGGCACCTACCGCTCCAGGTGCGATAAATGCAAACGTAAAACATTATATATGTGCAAATAATGACGGAGGTGGAGCAGACGCTGCGGGACCTTGTCCAGTTTGTGGAGCCGAATTACAACATAATCAAGCCTATCACAACAATACGGCCCCTCCTACTAATCCAAATGCACCTATTTCTACTCAAACAGTACCTCCTCCAGCGGCAGAACCCGCACAAAATGCAGCAGGAGTATGGCACTATACGTGTGGTGCAGGCTGTGAAGGAGGAGCTGGTAGTGCGGTTGCCTGTGCGACTTGTGGAGCATTATTAGTGCATAATACCGCTTACCACAATTAAAAAAGGTGATCATTGATTGTACTGCGGGCACCTGGGCATGTTTTCAATATTGAATGGTAAGAAGGTTGAAAGGGAAGGATTAAAGGTGAAAGGTTATTGGTAAAGGATAACCATTATAAAAATTTCGCTCCCATATCCCCCTCAAGGAGTAAATTGGGCGTTAAGGTATTTATATCTTGAATTTTTAGAGGTTTTTTTCAGCCAATTCCCAACAACACCTGCAAGCGTTGGCAGAGTACAGTGAGGACCGAAAGTCTACAGATTATCGCTCGAATAGATCTCAAAGTTGGGACTTAAAATTAATTAACCAATTGATTGATTAATTTATTTTAATTGGTGCTTAAATGAATACCTCAACATATAGGAGTTTGTGCTATTATTCAATATCCAGCATTCATCATGTAAAATTTATTCCAATCCTCCTCTAATATTCCAATTGATACTGTCACCCACCCAAACGTCGTAAGTGGTCCACGTATCTGAATCATCCAAAAATACATAACTACCTTCTGGGTGTCCAGGACCTGCATCACAACCAACCGATTGTTGTTGATTTGATAAGGTGACTCTAAGGCTAATCCATATTTCTTCACCGGTAATTTCTATGGGATCGGCCAGATCAATTTTGTTCCATTTCCCCGATTTTACCTCTCTGGTAATGTCTTTGCTAAAAATAACGTTTCCTGGCTCGTTCCCATTACCAGCACCATAAATCTTAAGCCTGACAAATTGAGTCTCTTCGGTCATATAAAAATCTACTCTGGAAAGCGTGTTGCCAATAAAATCATTGGTCTCACTGGCTGGAAATTTTACGGCTAGCTCATAAGTACCTCCAGGAAGCGTGGGGCTGGTACTATTATTACCGTCATAATTTAAAAAAAGGGATAAATCATCTTTTTTACATGCTCCAATTAGGAGAACGATACCTAGAAGAATATAGAAATATTTCGTGTTCATAATAAAATTTTAAATGTTCGTCTTACAATTATAAAATAAAGATACTGCATTAAGTTTCGATAATATTTTAAAGGTCTGTTAAAAAAGCAATTTACACGAGACTATAATCTATCGAACTGAACTCATTTGAAGGCTTTAACAGCTAATTTTCTAATTAACTTTCAAATTGCTTACATTTGCGCATCAAATCATATAGAAATAAAATGAAATATGATGCTCGGGGCGTTTCTGCCTCTAAATCTGAGGTTCATGAGGCTATTAAAAATCTGGATAAAGGACTTTTTCCAAATTCCTTTTGCAAGATTCTACCTGATCTAGTGGCAAAAGATCCAGGCTATGTCAATGTAATGCATGCTGACACGGCTGGTACTAAACCGATACTTTCCTATTTATACTGGAAAGAGACGGGTAATATGCAGGTATGGCAGGATATAATTCAGGACGCATTGGTCATGAATTTAGATGATATGGCCTGTGTGGGGTGCATCAATGACATTGTAATATCCTCCACGATTGGTCGGAATAAACATTTGATTACAGGTGAGGTACTGACTCAATTAATAAAAGGAACGACACGGTTCATTGAAGCAATGCAGCTACATGGCATCAATCTGTTACTTTCCGGAGGTGAGACCGCTGATGTTGGTGATGTGGTGAGAACGCTTGATGTAGGTTTTACAACTTTTGCCCGGATGCCCATTCAAAAGGTGATCCCTATCGAAATTCAACACGGGGATGTAATTATCGGCGTGTCTTCTTATGGGCAGTCTACTTACGAAAATCGATATAATTCTGGAATCGGATCGAATGGATTGACCTCTGCTCGCCATGATGTGCTCAGTAAATATTATGACCAAAACTTCCCAGAAGCCTATGATCCGAATACGCCTGCCAGGGTCAGATATTGCGGAAGTTATAGAATGACAGATACCTTTTTCGAAGGTGAAGAACGATATGAAATTGGTCAGTTACTGACTTCGCCTACAAGGACTTATATGCCGGTATTAAAACAATTAGTTGATCAACAAATTCCCAATATTCATGGAATTATTCATTGTACCGGTGGCGCTCAAACCAAGGTGATGAAATTTGTTAAAGGAAAGCGAATCATCAAAGACAACCTGCTTCCTATACCTCCGGTATTTAAGCTGATCCAACAACAGGTTGATTACGGGATGAAAGAGTTGTATAGTGTTTTTAATATGGGCCATCGATTGGAAATATATGTGACTCCCTCAGAAGCTCAGTCAATCCTGGATATCTGCTCATCTTTTGAAATTGATGCTCGAATTATCGGCCGGGTAGAAACACATTTTGAGAATGAACTGATAATCGAGAGCGAGATGGGAAAGGAATCCATCACATTTTAATTAATCATATAGAAGTATTACTTTTGCATTAAATATTTTTTTAATATTTTAAATATAGAACCTAATGAAGTTTTTTGTTGATACAGCAAGTCTTGAACAAATCAAAGAAGCGATTGATTTGGGTATTATGGATGGAGTGACCACCAACCCATCTTTGATGGCTAAAGAAGGAATAACTGGAATAGACAATATAATGAATCACTATGAAGAGATCTGCAAAATTGTTGAGGGCGATGTAAGTGCAGAGGTAATCGCAACCGACTTTGAAGGAATGGTTGAAGAAGGAAAGGCACTAGCATCAATCGCTCCAAATATCGTAGTAAAAGTTCCGATGATTAAAGAAGGGGTGAAAGCTTTAAAATATTT
>JAHEJC010000246.1 GCA_024639065.1 Lewinellaceae bacterium
GTCATTTTCCAAACAATTGGGTAAAGAATACAATATTTTGTTTGCTTCCAGCAGCATTGGTTTGGGAACTTCTTAAAATTTGGAATTAAGTCCATGCCTATTTCATTTTTATTAAAAGCATTATGAGAAATTTTGTTGATTTGATTTTTGATAACAAATACAGACCAGTATAAACATAATTAACGATAAGATCATTAACTTCCAAGATAATTCTGAGAATTTTCGGAGACACTATCAAAGGAATTATATTCAAGTAATTTTCGGCAATAGTTATTTTCAAAATAAATGATTCCAATTGCTTGTTATTCGAGGAGAGGATCAACTAAGAAAGAATAAATGAATAGCAGCCATAAAGTAACCGATTTTTCCCAGTTCAACAAGGAATTATTACTTAAAGGGGGAAGGATGGACGAACAAATGACTATTTAACTGCATAAAAAAGGCAATCCACTGATTGCGGTTACCTTTTTTGCCATTAACATAATCCGTATTAAAATTCTCTTCCTTTCAACATGCCATGCCAATACATCCTGGGTAAACCATAGACTTTCAAGGCGTACATACTATACCTGGGCTGACTTTGATCAAAAGGAAAGGTCTCCATGGGTTGTTTGTCATAATCAAATTCTGCCAGGATAAGGCTACCATATCCGGTCACCAGGGGACAAGAAGTATAGCCATCATATTCTTCCTGCAAGGATTTATTCTGGAGTAGGGCCAGAATATTAGCAACGGCTACTGGCGCTTGTTTACGGATAGCAGCCCCAGTTTTAGAAGTAGGAAGGTTGCTACAATCACCTAAAGAGAATATATTTGGATAGCGTACATGTTGCGTGGTCTTTTTATCAACTTCTACCCAACCAGCACTATCGGCGAGCGGGCTTTTAGCAATGAAATCAGGTGCAGACATCGGAGGGGAAACATGGATCATATCAAACGACTCCACTTGTTCTTCTCCACTTTCCAAATGTTGAAATACGGCTTCTTTTTTTTCAGGCCGGATTTCTTTCAAATCCATATTCCAAACCCTTTCAATTCCGTAATCATCGGCTACCCTGGTTAGAGAATCAATATATTTTTTTACGTCGAAGATGCCCGGCCCACCTTTCAGGAATTTTACCTTTATATTATTCCTTACGCCTTGTTTTCCCCAGTAATCTGCAGCCAGAAAAGTGATTTTGATAGGTGCTCCTCCACACTTTATGGGACCTGAAGGCTGGGTGAAAATAGCGGTGCCACTTTTTAGATTCTGAATGTTGTCCCAGGTTGAAGAAACCGTGTCATAATCATAATTACTACATACGCCAGACCCAGGTTTTCCTACTGTTTCCTTTAGGCCTGGGATTTTCTTCCAATCGATTTGAATTCCAGCGGCTACAACTAATACGTCATAGGATATCGAATTTCCATTCCGCAGGGATACTATATTATTTTCCGGATCGAAACTCGCCACATACTCTTGAATCCAGGTTGATCCAGCGGGTATGAATTCCGATTGATTTCGTTCAGATTCTTCTTTAGGAAATATGCCAGCCCCAACTAGGGTCCATAACGGTTGGTAATAGTGTTTGGTGGCTGGATCAATAATGGCAATATCCAGATTTGGTGATTTCACCTTAAGTTGTGAAGCGACAGCCAAGCCAGCACTTCCAGCGCCAACCACGACCATTTGATGATGCGACATATCTTATTGTTTATCTAAAGTTAAAATAATCATTTAATCCATTTTTTGGCCCCAGGCTTTAGCAATATTCATAACATGCCCAATTGCTTTTTGACGATTGGGATCCTTCATGATCTTCATCATGCTGAATACACCTTTTACTTTGACATGGGGCATATCATTCGCCTTTTTAGAGGCTACTACAAACTGCTTTAATAGTGAAACTAATTCGTTGAAGTCAACCCCACTAGCTATCAGTTGCTTCATTTCTTCATCAATAGTATCCATAGTCATAGCAATTAAACCCGGAGCTTGGTCTGCCATCTTTAGGAGATTGTCCAGTTTTTTCACCATGGTTGGGTCCGTCAATTTTTCAGCAATATGAAGTGCATTGGCAAACCGTTGTTCGATATCAATTCCTCTTTTTGATGATAGCCGAAATCCTTCATCAACCATATCCATGCTCATACTGAGTATGCCGGGTGCCTTGTCTAAAAAATCAAACAATCCATCCAATTTTTCCATCATTTCGGAAGCCGTAATCTTCTCAGCAATTTTTAATGCATTGGAAAGTCTTTCTTCTATCTCGATACCTTGTTTTGCAGCCTTTTGTATGCTTTCATCAGCTATGTCTGTGACCATACTCACCATGCCCGGACCAATTTCCATTACGGTGGAAAGGTTATCTACCGCTTTTTCCAGCGTAGCGATCCGATTGAGTAAATGGTCAATTCCCTGAAGCACACGTTCATTGGAAAGACTTTCCTGAAGGTGTTGGCCAGCATCAGTTTTTAGCCAAGAGGTATGATCATTCTGGTCCATTTTTTTGTTGATTATGGTGATGATAAAAGGTTTATCATTTCTGATAGCATATGAATTATAGTAATGTAACAATATATGAATATGTATTCATGTATGCAAAAAAATATTCTTGCATACATAAATCCGTTGCCCTACTCATTTGACTGGAGGGTATAGGTTTGATGTTGGATATTTAGATTGCTTTCCCTCCCGTCGGTATGAAACTTTACAGCCTCATGAACGCTCATGAAAAAATGGTTTGCTCCAACTTTTTCAATCAAACCCACTTTTTGAAATGCATCTCTTACAGGGCCTTTCAGGCCTGTAAAATACCAGGTAATTTTCCTGGATTTATAATCGGTAATCATACGATCCAATTCATGCAGGGCACTACTATCAATTTGATTGATGCTCTCACCATTAATAATAATAGCCTCAAGCTTATTGCCTTTTTCCGCAACTAAATTCTTGAGGGTCTCTTTAAAATAGTCCATATTGGCAAAGAACAATTGAGCATCGCATCGTACGATCAGTAACGTATTGTCACAAATCACATCTTTAAATCGATCTTTATTTCGATAGAAATGTGAATTAGGTACATTTCCCAAAACAGCGATGTGTGGTCGAGAAGTTTGGAAAATTATAATAGCTAATGAAAGCAATACGCCGATGCCAATACCGAGTTCAATGCCTAAAGTGAGGGTTGCCATAAAAGTGACTGTCAGCATTAAAAAGTCAGAACGATCGGTACGCCACAAATGGATAGCTTCCTTATAATCTATCAATCCAAACACGGCTACCATAATTACCGAGGCCAAAATGGCATTGGGCAAATAATAAAAGAGCGGTGTTAGAAAAAGCAAGGTTAGTATAATCAATATTGCGCTAATAAATGATGATAAGCCTGTTTTAGCACCGGCCTGGTCGTTGACGGCTGTCCTTGAAAATCCTCCAGTAACGGGATAAGATTGCAAAAATGAACCACCCACATTGGCCAGCCCCAGTGCCATCAATTCTTGATTGGCGTCTACTTGATAATCATTGTGTTTAGCTTGAATGGCTTTGGCTACCGCGATACTTTCCATGAAACTTACTAAGGCAATGGCTAAGGCAACCGGTAATAATGACTTCAATGATTCTCCAGACCAGGTAGGTGTAGAAAAGGAAGGCAATCCACTTGGAACTTCACCTACAATCTTCACACCACTGGAAGTAAGCCCGAATAACCAAACCAGTAGGATACCAAATACTACTGCCAACAATTGCGAAGGGATGGATTTATTGATTTTTTTTGCTAATATGATTACAGCAATACCACCCAAACCAATGGCCATTGTGACCCAATTAACCTCAGAGAACTTCTCTATTGCTTGAATAATTATTTCATGTACATGATGAGTTTGTCCTATTTCGATTCCAAGCAAATGTTTTAATTGGCTCAATCCAATAATCAGGGCTGCCGCAGACGTAAATCCACTGATCACCGGATGAGAAAGAAAATTGACCAGAAATCCTAAGCGAAATGCTCCAATCAAAAACTGAATTAATCCTACAAAAAAAGCTAATGTAATGGCCAGTGCAATATACGTTTCGGTACCACCTTGAGCTAATGCTCCAATTCCAGTAGCCGTTAATAAAGAAACCATGGCCACCGGGCCTACTGCTAGCTGCCTGGAAGTACCCAGCAGTGCATATATGATTAGAGGGATCGTTGAAGCATATAATCCATATATAGGGGGTAGGCCAGCAATCATAGCATAAGCCATACCTTGAGGTATGAGCATGACACCTACCGTCAATCCTGCAGCCAGATCACCCTTTAAATGTCCACGGTTGTATTGAGGTAACCAGGCTAAAACAGGAATAACTTTTTTTAAATTCATATTTGGAATATAGTGTTATATTGATTGAGGTTAATCACTCCTAAAATATAAAGATCGCTTTAAACTTATTACTATTCAGTGATTTAAATCACAGCTCGTAATTATCGTTTTAGGTTGATATTGCCTTGTATATGAATAAAATTCCCTTTTTGCCTATTTTTTTTAAGTTTAACGTGACCAAAATATATTGATACTGATTCTTTTCCGGTCCTCAATTTCACACACCATTCGAATCTTTATGACAATTGAAGAAGCAAGCGTTAATGATATAATTACCCAAAAGGCATTCTCCATGCCGAAAAAATCAGCAATTACGCCGGTCAGAATAGCGCCTATGGCATAACCTAAATCTCTCCACATTCTGAATATGCCGATTGATTCCGCTCTTTGATGGGGATGTACACTATCAGCGATGGCGCTTAAGAAATTAGGATAAACTAATGCTGTGCCTAAGCCTAAAAGAGCTGAAGCAACAATAGTCAAACTGAGTACATTAAAGAATAATAAACCGGTTAAGGCGACTGCTTGTAAGAACATTCCCCAAAACAAAAGATCCTTTTTGCAATAATGATCGCCTAATTTCCCAGTGAATAACTGACCAATGCCCCACACCACTGGGTATAATCCAACTACTAAACCTATCTGGGCTAACGAATAGTCTTTGATAACCAAAAATAGGGGTAACATACCCCATATCATGCCGTCATTAAGATTATTAACCAGACCAGCTTGGGTTACGCTTCCCAGATTATGGTGCAAAATCGATGTTTGCCAAAAAAGCTTTTTCAATAAAGGCTTTTCACTTTGATTTGCTTCACTTGTATAATGACTGTGTGTATCCTTTACTAAAAATAGACTGCCTACTAATCCTAAAATAGCTATAACGACACCAAAATAGAATGGAAATGGCCGTAAACCCCACTCACTGGCAATCCAACCAGTAAGGAAGGCTACGATGCCTACCGCAAGATATCCGGCAAATTCATTGATACCCATCGCTAAGCCTCGATCTTTTTCACCGACCAGATCGATTTTCATTATGACCGTGCTGGACCAGGTTAATCCCTGATTTATTCCCAACAAAATATTCGAAAAAACAATCCATGACCAACTGGGGGCAAACATTAAAATCAACGGAACCGGTAAACCAAAGATCCAACCAATGATCAATAGTTGTTTTCTGCCAAAGCGGTTGGCCATTTTGCCCATTAGGAAATTGGCTGCTGCCTTGGTGATTCCAAAAACAACTATAAATGAGAGTATTGATGTCTTGGCCGCAATCCCAAATTCTATCTCAGCAATGGAAGGCAAGATCGTTCGTTCCAGACCAACCATGCCTCCAACGAAGGCATTGATAATTACCAAAATGGTAAACTGTTTCCAATTTTTTTTAAGGCCTAGTTGGATTCCTTCATTCATAAATTAGTTACCAAATTCCAATTGTAGATTGGACAAGATTTTCTAAATCAAGAAGAACTAGCAGAAGGATATAAGTTGATCCAATCAGTAAATCCAAGATCCAAATTAAATATTTTATGATGATCAAATCCTCCATTACGCATTAAGATACAGACCCTAATACTTCTCCGACCTGATCTACAATACACAAAATAGGATTTGTCCTTAGGCAAGCGCTCAAACTGATCAAAGAAATCCTGAGCCAAATAATCCATATTTATGGCTTTGGGCATATGGCTGTATAAGTACTCTTCTTGTGTACGAACATCTATCAATACCGCTTCAGGATTGTCAAGATATTTATGGTAAAATTCTGCTGAACTTAAATTATTTAGTAACCCTTTAAGGGTCCTCCAGCGGGATGTTTTACAAGAAGAGTCACTTTTAGAATTCAATATTTTTCCTATTAATGTACAGGTCAAATGTTAATCAGCGGATGCCCATGTTCAGCTAAAGTTAAGCTTTGTTTTCTGAACATATAATAAGATGGTAAAAATTTCTCTATAGCCTGGTATCAGTCCTTAATAATATTGTCTTTCACTTTGCCCTGATCATCCATATTTTTGGTATAATAAGCTTCAGTAACCGGTCTTATAGGTCTTTTAAACCATAGAGGCCTTCTCAATCCACCAGGACCTGGAGCTGGTCGCGTCATCGCCAACCATTCTTTATAATTCTCATGAGCGCGGTTGGTATCTACAAAAATATCACCATATTGATCACCTGGATGAGGCGGCTCTATTTTCACACGTTGGTGCCAACAGTGCATTCCTGAAATGGGATCGGGATGAACGGCATGGGTGATATTTTGATGAACACCACCATCTGTCCAAAAAATCCTTTTGCTATCATCGTCAGTACTCTTAAAAGGCCTTACTCCAGTTACTGTTTTCATTTTCCAGCCACCGTCTCCATTGTGCTCTATATTGACAGTATTTGTTGCCCATCGATTGCCTTCATCTTGTTTTCTACGCCACCTACCCAAATGGTGGGAGCATGCCACAACACCGGGTTTCATGCCTTGAGTAACCCAAACTTTATCGATGAAGTATCCAATATCAGTATTTAAGCGAACTAAGTCTCCAGTCTTAAAACCAAAACGGTCTGCATCTTCCGGGTGCATCCAGATAGGATTTCTGTTGGCTATTTCCATTAACCATTTTGCATTGCCGGATCGGGAGTGAATCAGGGTAGGTAATCTGAACGTTGGGACTAGTACATACTCGCCTTTTTCCTGATCCAATTTTTCAAGGTGAATATGACTTTTTATATAAGTAGGAATTGAATACTCTGGCCATTTCCAATCGATCATAGTCTGCGAATAGAATTCATTTTTCCTGGAAGGGGTAGGGAAGCCAACTTGTGCTTCTCCATTGATCATTACACCGATTTCTTTACCTGCTTTACGTATTATGTCTGTTCTATCGTCTACAGATGATCCTTTTAATTCCTCTTCGTTTAATAAACGTTCATGTTTCTTGAATACATTTTTTTCTACTTCAAAGGCCCCATGTTTTTTCATATAATCGAGCTCGGTCAGTCCCTCCTTTTTTGCAGCTTCCGTCAATCCTTTGGTGTGTTCGAAGATGTATTGATAATATTCGTCAATATTGATCTTTTCATCTTTCCGGTAGGGAGAAAGAAAGTGCTTACGGATACCTAAGGATCCATCAGGGTCAATTCTCCAACTCAACTCAATCCAAAACTCATCTTCTTCCCATACTTCTCCAGGATTTGCTTCATAGGTAAACTTTACTTCTTTTCCAGCTCTTCTCGCTGCTTCACGCAGGACGGGTTGCCTGAAGGCGATCCATGTACCGGCGTGAGTAGCATAACTATTCAGATCATGCCGTTCTGCAGAATGTCCCATGGGTAGAACGTAGTCAGCAAAAAAGGCAGTCTCATTCCAGGTGGGTGTAAGGGCTATATGCAGGCCAAATTTTTCTTCATCTAATAATGTCTCCATCCAGGAGAATCCATCCGGATAGGTCCAGACTGGATTGAAAACCCGAGTGAAATAAACGTCCATTTTTCCCCGGCCTTCTTTGAGAAAATGAGGTAGGAGAAAACTCATCTCAAACATGGCTAAAGGATAATCATCTGGAAAATGCAGATTATTCCAAAATTTTTGGCCTGGAGGAACGGAATGAAATGAAGGTTTGAATTTGTTCCAGCTATTTGGAGAAGTACCCCCTTTGGTTCCCACACTGCCGGTAAGTACATTGAGGAAATGGAGGCATCGAGATACACACCATCCACCCAGGTTACCACTAGCAGCGCTGCGCCAATTATGCGTTGCAAATCTTTCTCCAGCTTCACCTATTTTTACAGCAACTTCACGAATCACTTCGGCTTTAACTCCACTTTCACTTTCAGCATATTCTGGTGTAAACTCTTCATACTCTTCTAACATCTTTAAGATGTAATTGTCAAATGTAACAGGAGTATGCGGATGGAGATTTTCTAAATACGCTTTCCAGTTCGTCCAGTTTTCAAGGAAAGGGCGATTATAAAGTTTTTCCTCGAGAATTATCTTCGCCATCGCTAGCAGTACAGCCGCTTCGGTGCCTGGATAGGTGGGCATCCAATAGTCTGACATACTGGCGGTATTGGAAAGCCTGGGATCCATGGTTGCCAACTTGGCTCCTTTCATTTTACCCTCAATAATGCGCTGGGCATGTGGGTTGAAATAATGCCCACTCTCCAGGTGTGCTGAGATCAAAAGGATGAATTTTGCATTGGCATGGTCCGGTGAAGGCCGATCATACCCATACCATAAATTATAGCCAAACCTAGCTCCTGAGGAGCAGATATTAGTATGTGAGTTATGACCATCCACTCCCCATGATTGGATCACTCTATTCGCATAACCTTCATGACCTGGCCTTCCTACATGATATGCAATTTGATTGTTTCTTCCTTCTTGAATCGCTTTTCGCATTCGACCGGCTATATCGTCCAGGACTTCATCCCAGCCCACTTTTTCCCATTTTCCTTCACCTCTTTTTCCAACACGCTTTAAAGGATATAATATCCGATCCGGATCCGTGATTTGATTAATCGTAGCAGGTCCTTTGGCACAATTCCGTCCTCTACTTCCGGGATGATGCGGATTGCCCTCAAATTTTCTAATCTCATTGGTTTCTTTATCGACATAAGCAGTAAGACCACAAGCGCTTTCACAATTGAAGCAAGTGGTAGGAACGATGGTATAAGTTTTCTTTACCTTCCGAGGATGGGCTGTTGCTTCATATTCTTCCCAATGGTCCCATTGCTCCAGTGGAGGAAATTTGGTAAGCTGTCCTTCTTCAGTCAATCGATCTACTGCATCAGATTTATTTTGATGAAGATCAGGAATAATTCCAATTTTCTCAGCTATCTTTTCAATAAAGGAGGGCTTCTTATTTCCCATTTTTTATAATTAATGGTTTATTTTTAATAGTCAAATGATTACTAGCTCAAAGGAATCCGTTGAGGCGCTTCCACCCAAATATCTTCGGTGAAGTAAATTCCAATCAACACAAGAATTCCACTTATCGCCAGATAAATACTAGCTGTTCCACCCACAAAGAGTAATATCAATGGAATAATATTTCCCAAGAGAATAACTCCAAACCAAAACTTGTTTTTGTACCTACCATGCGTAATCATATGTACGGTCTTTTTTGCATCACTAGTCGGGTGGGTCATGGATAATTCCAACAACATGGTAAAAAGATTAATGACCAACCCGATAATTATTATTTGTTTTAATAGTGACAGCCAGGCGTCAGAAGAATCCATAAATAATCCAAGA
>JAHEJC010000247.1 GCA_024639065.1 Lewinellaceae bacterium
GGAGATTGGCCTGGTCATGATCACCACCCGCCACAACTTGCATGCGCACATGGCGATCAAAGCGATAGGTGCAGGTAAGCATGTTTTTGTGGAAAAACCGCTTGCTCTAAATCAAGAAGAGTTGGATGAACTCGTCCATTGTCTGAATCAACATGCTTCTGCCAATCCAACGGTAACGGTTGGATATAATCGCCGGTTTTCTCCTCATATCCAAAAAATTAAATCTTTAGTGCCCAGCAGTTCCAATAAGAATTTGGTGGCCACCATGAATGCTGGTTTTATTCCGGATAATGTGTGGGTTCAGGATATGGAAGTTGGTGGAGGAAGGATCATTGGAGAAGCCTGTCATTATATAGATCTGCTGACATTCCTTTCTGGAAGTAAAGTGGTTGCTGTTTGTATGAATGCTCTTGGCACAAATCCCTCAATCAATACAGACAATGCCTCGATCATGTTGAAATTCCAAAATGGAGATCATGGTGTAATCAATTATTTTTCTAATGGTTCAAAATCTTATTCCAAAGAAAGATTAGAATTGTTTTTTGATGGAAAAACGTTGATTATGGATAATTTCAGGGCAACTAAAGGATATCATATCAAAGGGTTTAAAAAACTAAAAACCAGACAGGACAAAGGACATAAAAACCAATTCGACTTATTAGTGAAAAGAATTAAAGTCGGAGGACCCGCTTTAATTCCTTTAGATGAAATCATCAATACCACCCAAGCTAGTTTTGCAGCGATATCCAGCCTCAGCCAAGGTAAATGGATAGACATTAAGAATTAACTTGTAGAAAATCAAGAGCAAACTTTTGTCAATTTATTATTTAATCAAAGTGATCCCTAAACTAGGTTATTGGAATGTATTTTACTTGATTTGGTACCGGGTTTCTTTGAAATCAGGATTAAGAAAAAATTGGTTTAAAATCGCACCGCCTGTTGAGGGTATATTTTTTAGAAAAGCCGAAAGCAAAACAGATTATCCTGGTCATTGGGAAAAGCCATTAATAGATCAAGCTGAGAAAATCATGCAAGGAAAACATACCTGGTTTTCTTCTTCTACTTTTCCAGTGGGAATCCTGCCTCCATGGTTTTATAACCCCTTTACCCAAACTACTTTTTCAGATGCTACGAATCATTGGACTGAATTAAATGATTTTGATCAGGAGGTGGGCGACATTAAAATTATATGGGAAATATCCAGATTTGATTGGCTTACGGTTTTAGCGCGCGCTTACAAAGTAACTGGAGAGCATCGATATTTGGAACAAATAAATGCACTGCTCAATGATTGGTCAAAAGAGAACCCATTGAATAGAGGCCCCAATTGGAAATGTGGGCAGGAAGCTTCTATAAGAATAATGAAATTACTTACCACCGCATTTATTCTTGATCAGTTTCTAGATGCAGAATCAAGTTTAAAGAAACTGATATTCCAACATGTTTCCAGGGTGGTTGCCAATATCAATTATGCCATTGCCCAGGATAATAATCACGGAACCAGTGAAGCTGGTGCCTTGTACATAGGTTCTAGGTGGCTGATAAAAAATGGTTTTGTGCATAACCAATTAGAAAAGTGGTCCATAAAAGGTAGGCGAATATTGGAGGAAAGAGTGCTCAAAATTATTCAGCCGGATGGATCCTTTTCACAGCGATCCATGAATTATCATCGAGTAGCTGTCGATACATTATCTTGGGTATTACACTTGCAGGGATTGTTAGGTGAGCAACCATATAATCATAAAATTACGGAACGGTTGCAGAAGCTAGGAGAATGGCAATTTAAGATGACCCTGGGAAAAAATGGAGAAGCTCCGAATTTTGGGAATAATGATGGATCATTATATGAAAATTTGCATAGCCAAAACTATACTGATTATCGGATATCCTCTCAATTATTTTTCGGAGCGTTGATGCAAAAACGAGTTTACAAGGACAACCAGTTAAGTGAATCGTTGTTTTGGAGATTTGGAAAGGAAGCTTTACGTTGGCCTCTTCATACGATTCCAATTCCTGATGTCGAGTTACTGGATCGTCAAATATTGTTGCTTAGGAAAAAAGAAGCTACGGTTTTTTGTAAAATCCCCGATGATACGTTTCGTCCTGGTAATGATGCCTTTCATATTGATTTTTGGTATAAAGGGATTAATGTAATTAGGGACAATGGAACTTATTCGTACAGTTCTAATGAAACGGAGTGGTTTAAAAGTGTAGCTGCTCACAATACGGTTCAATTTGGAAATCATGACCAGATGCCAACCATTTCCCGATTTTTGCTGGGTGATTGGATTAAACCAAAGCAAATTGGTGAAATTTTTCAAAGTGATGATGAACTTTCCTGGCAAGGAAGTTATCTAGATTATAAGGGGAATGAACACCAAAGAAAAATCTCCTTAACAGATAGTGAGCTTGAAATTACAGATAACATTCAAGCCAATGAAGAGGCTAAAGTACATTACCATTTACAACAGAAAAATATTGAAACATTAGGTATTAAAATCAATTACCCTGATTCTACAAAAATCGAGCAATCAATGTATGCAGCTTTTTATATGCATAAAACTACTGATGACGCTTTGGTGATTCCCTTCGAAAATGACCAAACTAAAATAACGATCCGATTCGGTAATATTGAAGAATTGGTTAATTGAACATTTTACTTATCCATCAATACTTCCTAGAACTTGATGACGGTGGTGGTTCCCGTTTTAATGAAATGACTAAACAATGGTCCACAGAAGGACACAGAGTAATGGTAATAGCAGGAATGATGCATGCAAATGCTATGGAAAAAAGATCAGAATACAAGGGTAAGTATTTTGTCAAAAAAAATCATGAAGCCGTGCAGGTAATCCGTTGTCATGTATCAGAATCGTATAATAAAAATTTTTTAGGAAGATTGTGGGGGTACCTATCTTTTATGTTTTCCAGTCTTTATGCGGGACTTTTCAAAACAAAAGGAAAATTTGATGTTGTTTTGGTAACATCTCCACCTCTCTTTGTCGGCGTTTCGGCTTACCTAATTTCCAGACTGAAGCGAATCCCCATGATTTTTGAAGTGAGGGATTTATGGCCAGAATCAGCTATAGATGCGGGCGTATTAAATAATAAATATCTTATAAGACTTTCGTTTTGGTTCGAAAAATTTATCTATAAAAAAGCACAATTAATCAACGTATTAACCCCAGCATTTAGGAAGAGATTAATACAGGTTAAGAAGGCACCTTCTGAAAAAATTATTTTCATTCCTAATGCGGCAGACTTTGTTATATCGGACAAATTACTCAACAACGGTTTTGATATAGACGCTTTTCGAAAATCCCAATCATTAGAGAATAAAACAGTTATTACTTATGTGGGGGCGCATGGAGTAGCTAATCATTTGATTCAAGTCCTTGAAACAGCCGAATTAATAAAAGATACCTTGCCACAAGTTTTGTTCCTGTTAATTGGGGATGGTATGCAAAAGGAAATGCTTGTTCAGAAAGCAGCATCAAGAAACCTTAAAAACATCAGGTTTTTGGATCCGGTTCCGAAAAACGAAGTATTTAAATATATCCTCGCTTCTGATTTTGGGGCATCGATTCTGAAGAAAGGCGATACATTTAAAACTATATACTCCAACAAAACTTTTGATTACATGGCCTGTAAAAAACCCATATTCTTATTGATCGATGGTGTTTCCCGGGAATTAATTGAAGCCGCTAAATGCGGGATGTATGTCGAGCCGGAAAACCCACAAGAATGGGCTTCGAAAATTGAACTTATGCTGAAAAAATCTTCTGATGAATTAATCCAAATGGGAGAAAATGGATATCGGCATGCTAAAAAATATTTCGACAGAAGCAGATTAGCTAAAAAATATGTACAGCAAATTGAAGAAAAAGTTTTAGGTGTCTGATGTAGTAATCATAGGTTATTCTGGTCACGCTTATGTAGTGTGTGATATTTTATTCAACCAAAACAAAAAGGTAATTGGCTATTGTGAAAAGGAAGAAAAAAAATTGAACCCTTTCAATCTCCAATACCTTGGACCAGAACATGAATATAACTTTCAAAAGAAACAAGTTTTTGTGGCGATTGGCAACAATCAAATCAGGACACGGCTCGTTAGAAATCTTCGCACGCCTTCAAATTTGATGAATGTAATTCACCAGTCGGCCATCGTTGGTTATAATGTAAATTTGGGGAAGGGGATTTTATTGGCGGCGAATGTCATTTTAAATCCACTAGCCAAAGTTGGAGATGGCGCTATTTGTAATACTGGTTGTATCATTGAACATGAATGTCAAATCAGTTCGTTCGCCCACATAGCTCCGGGAGCTGTACTCGCGGGAAATGTGATCGTTGGAGAGCGTTCATTTGTAGGGGCTAACTCGGTGGTAAAACAAGGAATTACAATTGGCAAAGACGTGGTAGTAGGAGCCGGTTCAGTGATTATAAATGACATCCCGGATAATGCCATGGTTGTAGGAAATCCTGGAAGAATTATTAAGTACGGTTCATCCGTATAAAGTTATTAAACAGTCCATGAAGAAATATCAAATCTCAGACCTATCAGTACATTTATTTTGGGATGTGGATATAAGTAATCTTTCTTTTGAAAAAAGTGCCCAATACCTGATAGAGCGAGTAGCTTACCTTGGTGACTTGAGCGATTGGTTGATAATCAGAAGTGTGTACGATGAACGAAGAATCAAGCAGGTGATATTAAATATGCGTTATTTGGACGAAAGATCACTTCATTTTTATGCGTTGGTGTTTGATGTGCCTAAAGAAAGTTTCAGATGCTACAAACTAAGACAGTCCGGGAAGATACCTTTACCCTTCTGAAGCAATTATTTGCGCTTGAAATATTGGCAGATTTTAATCTTGCCGGAGGAACCGCATTGGCATTACAAATAGGCCATAGGACTTCCACAGACTTGGACTTTTTTGGAAAATCAAGTATAAATCTTGATTGGCTAAAAACGGAAATTAGGGCGAAGTACGATTTTAAAATCGAAGTTAATTCCCAGAATATTTTAATAGGCTTTATAAATGGGATTAAAGTAGATTTTGTTAAGTATAAATATGATTTACTCGAACCAATTATTATTGAAGATGATATTAGATTGCTTTCAATAGTTGATATTGCTTGCATGAAACTGGCAGCCATAACGGGAAGAGGTAAGAAAAGAGATTTTTATGATCTTTACTTTATTTTAAAGCAATGCTCGCTCGACGAATTGTTGGAATTTTACCGGATTAAATACTATGATAGTAGTTTGCAGCTAGTACTTAAAAGCCTCACCTACTTTGCAGATGCTGAAACAGATGAAGATCCAAACCTTTTTGAAAACTTATCTTGGAGTGATGTGAAAAGCTATATAACAAATTCCTTCACCGAATACTATAATCGTCTGTGATCCCACTCTCCATACCCCACCTTGCCGGCAATGAGTGGAAATACCTCAAAGAGTGTCTTGACACCGGGTGGATTTCATCCGTAGGGTCCTATGTTGAAAAATTTGAAAAATCAGTGGCTCAATTTGCAGACGCTAAATACGGGGTAGCCTGTATGAACGGTACCGCCGCGTTACATATTGCTCAAATAGTATTAGACATACATCGTGATGACCATATAATTGTGCCAAACCTCACCTTTGTCGCAACACTTAATGCTATAAAATACACCAACGCATCACCCATTCTTATAGATGCAAATCCTACCAACTGGCAAATGGACCTGGATTTACTAGAAGAGTTCCTGACAAACGCTACTTACGAAGCTACTAACGGCTTTGGGGAGGATGCCGTGACCTACAGGCACTTATTGACAACCCATAGACCCATAAAAGCCATTATGCCGGTCCATGTTTTAGGTAACATTGGGAATATGGAACGATTATCGGGTATAGCTAATAGGTTCCATCTGAAAATTATCGAAGACAGTACGGAAGCATTGGGCTCTTATTATAAGAATAAACACAGTGGCACTTTTGGACAGCTGGGCACATTCAGTTTTAATGGAAATAAAATCATATCTACAGGAGGTGGTGGAATCATTGTGACCGATGATCAAGAGCTTGCCATCCGAGCTAAACATCTCACCACAACGGCCAAAGCCAGCTCGTTAGAATATTTTCATGATGAGGTAGGGTATAATTACCGACTTGTGAATGTCTTAGCGGCCATCGGTGTTGCGCAAATGGAACAATTACCCGACTTTATTGAGAAGAAGAAATATATAGACGCTTTTTATAAAAGAGAGTTATCAGGTATAGGCGATATTCGATTCCAGGAAGTGAATAAAGAGGTAAATCCTAATTGTTGGTTATTCACCTTCAGAACTCAAAGGATGCGAGAATTATTAACCCATCTCAATAAAGCGCAAATTCAGTCCAGGCCTTTTTGGGTTCCGATGAATAGATTACCAATGTATTCTAAGGAACTATATATTTCCAATCAAGATCAATCCAACCTGGTATATGAGTCAGCCATTAGCATCCCAAGTTCAGTGGGATTGACCGAGGAACAACTGCATGAAGTGAGTTCCTCCATTAAGTCGTTTTATACCAAATAAATAAACTGATTTCAAATAATTTATAATCAACGAAATCATAAAAATGCCCACCTGTTAAGATTTCGATGATTATGTATTTCCGCATTAGTGAAATGGTGTTAAGAATTGATTTAGCATTTGCGTTAAGAAATCAAAACTGTTTGAAGTCCGTAATGCGGTAAAAGGAAAAAGAACAAAAACCGAATGAGGATCAATAAATTTGAAGGCCATAATTAAAAGGATATAAAGGCGCATACAAGGGCGAGTTTTTTGATTTTAGCGAATGGTAAATCAATTTAGCCACTTTCACTACAGCGGAGATTTTTTTGCTTACTTTTTTCATGGTTGGAAAAAAGTAAGTGCCCAGCCGGCACAAGGCGATTATGAAGAATAGTAAATACCAACCATTCATTTGTAATGATTGCTTGTTTACGGCCTGGAGTAGAGACTTTAAGGTCAACTATTTTGTGGGCTGACTCTCCTTCCCGCCTGCCAGAGTGCTTAGTACGGCGCGCAGGTAGGAGTTGGATGCGAGCTTGGCCATAATATATATATCCAATGATGTTTGATCTGGAGAAATTTATAATGGAGAAAGTGATAAAAAGAAATACGTCCTTTTTCCAAAAAGATATTGAGGCGCATGCTGAAGTTCTTAACAAAAGAATTAGAGGTAAATCAGTTTTAGTAATCGGTGGAGCTGGTACTATTGGAACCTCATTTATCAAGGCGGTTTTGAGATTTGCACCCCATAGACTTTATATAGTTGACATCAATGAAAATGGACTTACTGAACTGACCCGGGACCTGAGATCTTCAGACGAGATCACCGTTCCTGGCGACTATAAAACCTATCCCATTGATTTTAGTAATCCGATCTTTGAAAAAATATTATACAAGGAAGGACCCTTTGAGATTATAGCCAATTTTGCTGCCCATAAACATGTAAGGTCTGAGAAGGATCAGTATTCAGTGGAAGCAATGATTGACAACAATGTGTTTAAGGCTAAGCAGCTATTAGATCAACTATTAAGTCACCCCCCTGAAAGATTTTTCTGTGTTTCAACGGATAAAGCGGCTAATCCAGTAAATGTCATGGGCGCGAGTAAAAAACTCATGGAAGAAGTAATTATGAGCTATGTCTATAAGATACCAGTTACTACTGCTCGCTTTGCCAATGTAGCATTTTCAAATGGAAGCCTGCTTTTTGGGTATTTAGAACGTATGCTTAAAAAGCAACCACTGTCCTGCCCAAGGGATGTAAAACGATATTTTGTTTCGCCTCAAGAAAGCGGAGAAATATGCATGTTGGCTTGTATGTTGGGTAATCCTGGAGATATATTTTTTCCAAAATTTGAACCAGGACAACTGACTTCGTTTAAAGATATCACTGAAGAGTTTGTTCCAGCATTTGGTTATAAAATTGATGAATGTAGCTCGGAATCAGAAGCCAAAACAAAAGCTACACGGATTGGTAAAGACGGTGAAAACTATCCGGTTTATTTCTTTAACTCCGATACTTCCGGAGAAAAATTATTCGAAGAATTTTATACCGATGATGACCTCGTTGATTTACAGAAGTATGATGGTCTTGGAGTGATTAAGCATACAAATTCAAATGCAAGGCTTGATATTGACTTAATGATCAACAAATTGAGGACTGTATTCAATCAAAGTGAATACCATAAACAGGATATAATTGAAATCATGCAAATGTTTATTCCAAATTTTGACCATGTCGAAACCGGAAAAAATTTGGATCAAAAAATGTAATTAATTGTACTTAGGTTTAAAAAGGCTTTTTGATATTATTGCTTCGTCCCTGGCGTTGGTCATTTTATCTCCAATTCTAATTCCAATTTCGATTGTACTGAAGTTGACAGGAGAAGGATATATATGGTATTTACAAGATAGAGTGGGCTATAAAAATGAATCTTTTAGTATATATAAATTTGCAACCATGCTGAAAGATTCTCCAAATATGCAAGGTGGATTAATTACGCTGAAAAAAGATCCACGATTAACTCCTTTAGGCGGGTTTTTAAGAAGCACTAAGATAAATGAACTACCTCAATTGATTAATATCATTGAAGGAAAGATGAGTATAGTTGGTCCTCGTCCTGTGATGCAAAAGAGTTTTGATGCATATCCTGATAAAGTAAAGGAAATTATTTACAATGTTAAACCTGGTCTGACCGGAATCGGCTCGATTATATTCCGGGACGAAGAAAATTTAATAACGGATATAAAAAATAATGGAGGGGACACCTGGCAATTCTATAAACATTCAATTTATCCACATAAGGGAGCATTAGAATCCTGGTATCAACAAAACCAATCTTTCTGGACAGATTTCAAAATCATTTTGTTAACTGCTTGGGTTATTTTCTTTCCCAAGAGTAACCTGGTTTATGCTTGGTTTCCTGCTTTACCTAAAAGAAATTTTTAAGGTGATGCGAGATGTCGGAATTTGATCCAAAAATCTATCCCCGAGTATCGCCCTCCCCAGCGGAGAATACTATCCTGTTTTGCAACGAACGGAGCTCCCTCCCTTTGAAGGGAGGGCTGGGGTGGGTTCTTAAGTGGGATTACAGATCAGAATTAGAACAAATACTTTCTAGAAAGACCTTTTGAGATTTATTTCAAAAAAAATTGAAGGATAGGATTCAAAAGCATATAAACTATATTTGATTGTAAATTGATAAGCAAACTTGAATTTACACGAATAAGGCTGATACCTGCGGTTCGGCTATGTTTAGATTAAAATGTGAGCCTATTAATAGTATTCAAGCTAAATTTTACCTAAATAAGTAAAGATAATCGGAAAAAATCCGATTATCTTTGCGTATATGAACAAAATCGATCTATCCAACACACTATCCATTATTGAAAAACACTTGTTGGAGCTTCAATTAACCAGTTATAAAAGAAGAAACGATAAAATATCTGAGATGATCCGTGTCGGCGAACTCATCCCCTTAGTCAGGGCAAAATATATATCCGGAGCAGCCTATAAAAATGGGAAAATCTCCACCTTCCTCGTCGCCAATGGATTGTATG
>JAHEJC010000022.1:0-7354 GCA_024639065.1 Lewinellaceae bacterium
GAGCAAGTGGGGCCCATAATCAGTTCCAGTAAAATGATATGTACGGGTGTAAATATATTTGGATAGATCCATCCAAACGCCAATGGTAGTAATACGGTCAGAATAATCGGTATGTGTATGGAGATAATATATTGAATAGCCTTCTTTAGGTTGGTATATATTTTACGTCCCATGGCAATTGCATCCACCATACTGGACAGGTCATCTTCAGCAAGAATTAAAGCAGCAGATTGTTTGGCAATCTCGGTACCTTTATGACCCATAGCAATGCCAATATGGGCTGCCTTTAGTGCTGGGCCATCATTAACCCCATCCCCGGTCATAGCAACTATCTCGCCATTGGATTTTAACGCATTAATTATTTTAAGCTTGGCTTCAGGAAACATTCGAGTGAAAATCGTTGTATTTTTTACTAATGCACTCAATTCGATATCAGACATGTTCACCAACTCATCACCTGACATACTCTTATGGTGGTTTTTGAATCCGATTTGGTTTGCGATCGCCAATGATGTGGTAGCATTATCTCCGGTGATAATTTTAATCTCAAGGCCTGCTTGGTAAAATTCATCAAAAACTGACTTGATATTTTCTTTGGGCGGATCATGAAATGCCACTAGGCCTTTGAATTGAAAATTATAATCTTGTTGTTTTTCCAAAAAGGAAGTTTCATCATAAATGGCTTGACCTACGCCAAGTAATCGATAACCCTGACTAGCTAATTGTTGAATTACCTGGTGAATTGCTGCTTTGTCTTTATCCGTTAAAGTGGATGCCTTCATTAGTGCTTCGGGAGCACCTTTTGCTGCTATTATTCTATCTCCATTTTCATTTTCAAATAAATGTGTCATCATTGGCGGATTACCCCCTAAAGGGTATTCATGAATCATTTTATAATGACCCCTTTCATCTTCTGGAAATAATTTACCATAATGATCATGCAATGCTACCTCCATTGGATCAAACGGGATGGGTTCACTAGCCCACATCGCTGTTCTGACCAAATCAATCTCGTCCTGATTTAACGAATCATTCATATCCAAGATACGTTTAGAACGCATCGCATAAATCTTCTCCAAGTGCATTCTATTTTCCGTAATGGTCCCCGTTTTATCGACACAGATAACGGTGGCACTGCCTAATGCTTCAACAATATTCATTTGTTTCACGATGATGCCAGCTTTCATTAGCCGCCAAGCACCCAATGCCATGAACGTGGTAAAGGCAACCGGGATTTCTTCAGGTAGTATACTCATTGCCAAGGTGAGTGCTTTCAACAGACTATCCAAGATATTTGAGGATGACAAATAATTTATCAACCATACAATAATAAATACAATCGCCCCGGCGATGACCATTTTTTGTACAAAATTATTGATCTGAATTTGTAGCGGCGTTTTCTCCTGTTGGATCGATTCTATCGTTTTACCGATTTTTCCAAGTTTGGTTTTATTCCCTACTGCAGTAACTTTGGCAATAGCCAACCCACTTACCACCATAGTACCAAAATAAACTGCGTTATTATCTGAAGTGGCATCCTTAAATACAGAAAAAGACTCTCCGGTTAAGATGGATTCGTTTAAAGTGAAGTCATTGGATTGAATTATCTGTCCATCGGCGGGTATGATGGTGCCTTCTTCAACCACCATTAGATCACCTACGACGATTTCTTCACTTTTTATTTCCAGCTTTTGTCCAGCCCGGATTACTTTGCTATTAGGTTGTGTGAATTGTTTTAACTTTTTTAAGGCGTTTCGGCTACGTGAATCCTGGTAAAGGGAAATAGTTGCCACCAGCACGATGGCTGCAGCTAGGAAAAGACCATCTCCCCAATTACCGGTAAGAAAATAAATGAGCGAAGTGATCAGCAACAAGAGCACCATTGGTTCGGAAGCCAGACTTTTAAGAGCTTGTACAAAGCCATTTTCTTTTTTGTAAACCAGCCGGTTTAATCCAAATTGCTTCCTTGATTGGATAACTTGATCACCCGTCAGTCCTTGAGCTTCCATGCGTTTGTTAGTCATAGATTAAGGGATCAACATGTTTTCTGATCTTGCGAGAATCGGTAATTTTCTCCATTGGGTGAATTTAATCATTTTCATTTTCACTGAATAGTTTTACAATAAAGACATTTCAAACCATGATATTTCTCATGACCAACCCTGTCCTATGTCAATACGGATTATGGTAGCAAGTACTAGTTTTGTTTGGTATTTGGTTGTACCCTAAATATGAAAATCCTAGATGAAATAGCAAATTACTTCAAAGAGATAGGAGAAATCGCTCTGTTTGCGAAACGGTTTTTTAAAGAAGCATTTAAACGTCCTTTCGAACGGAAAGAGTTTATTAGGCAATGTTTTGTGATTGGTTATAATTCATTATTCCTGGTGGTGGTTACCGGATTTATAATGGGATTAGTGCTGACGTTGCAGGTAAGGCCTACCATGCAGGAATTTGGCGCTGAATCATTTATGCCTGCTATGGTAGGCATATCCATTGTAAGAGAAATCGGGCCGGTGATTACCGCCCTGATTTGTGCTGGCAAAATTGGTTCGAGTATTGGCGCTGAACTGGGATCCATGAAAGTGACCGAACAAATTGATGCGATGGAAGTGTCTGGGACCAATCCGTTTAAATACCTGGTGGTAACCCGAATATGGGCTACCGTATTTATGTTGCCCATGCTGGTCATCGCAGCAGACGCTGTGGGTTTATTTGGATCTTTTCTTGTCGAAAACGTTAAAGGAGCGGTGAGTTTCAAACTATTTTTTAACCAGGTTTTTGAAAATCTATCCTATGGTGATTTATTTCCGGCCACGATAAAATCTTTCTTTTTTGGATTTGTAATTGGACTAGTCGGTTGTTATAAAGGCTATAATTCTGATAAAGGAACTGAAGGCGTAGGTCGTGCGGCTAATTCAGCCGTCGTACTGGCCAGTCTCTTATTATTTATCGTGGATTTCATCGCAGTTTTTATTGCAGATATATTCTATGAAATTTAAGGAATATGCATCTAATTTATAAGTAGAAAAATTCAATGGATATAACGAAACCATATCGAACTACGAAAACTCCTTTGATAGAAATTTATGGGTTGCGAAAATCTTTCGGTTCCAATGAGGTTTTAAAAGGATTCGATCTTCTACTCAACCCTAACGAAAACCTAGTCATCCTAGGCAAATCAGGATCTGGAAAATCAGTACTCATAAAATGCCTGGTGGGGCTAGTTGATGTGGATGAAGGCAAAGTAATCGTTTTGGGGAAATCCATTCCCGATCTGAATCAAAAAGAACTTGATTACATCCGCACCGAAGTTGGATTTCTGTTTCAGGGTAGTGCATTATATGATTCCATGACCGTCAGGGAAAATTTACAATTCCCTTTGCGGAGACATCCGGAAAGAATGCAACATTTTAATGAAGAAAAACTGGTCAGAGAAGCACTTCGTAGTGTTGGATTGGAATATGCCATTGATCTTATGCCTGCTGAGCTTTCGGGTGGTATGAAACGCCGTGTTGCTCTAGCCCGTATGTTAATACTGCAACCTAAGATTATTCTTTATGACGAACCGACTAGTGGATTGGACCCCATCACCGCCAATGAGATTATTCAACTTATACTTCGTATCCAACGTGATTATAATGCAGCTTCTCTAATTATCACCCATGATATGGATTGTGCCAGGGTCATATCCAACCGCATGATAATTCTTCAAGATGGCATAAATTATGCCGAAGGAACCTATACGGAATTATCAAAATCAACTGATCCTAAAGTAAAGGCATTTTTTAAAGAAGTACAACCTATTTCATTATGAGTAAAGAAAAATCAAGAACCACCCGGTTAGGAATATTTGTTACCCTGGCAACCATTATTTTTATTATTGTTGTTTATAATATCGGTAATAAACAAAGCCTTTTTGGTTCTACATTCAAGATCACTTCCGTATTTAATAATGTCAATGGTTTACAAAAAGGAAATAATGTACGCTACTCTGGAATCAACGTGGGAACCGTCGATAATATTTCTTTTCTCAGTGATTCCACGCTACGCGTAATCATGACGCTGGATAAAAAAATTCAACCCTTCCTAAAAAAGAATGCGATTGCCAGTATCGGTACGGATGGCTTGGTCGGCAATATGATTGTAAATATAAGTCCGGGTTCAGGGACAGATCAAGTAGTTGAAGATGGTGACCAGATAAGTTCGTATACCAGAATTGAAGCGGAGAATATGCTTAATACCCTCGGACAAACTACAGATAATATTGCCCTACTTACTTTAAATCTTTTGGAAATAGCCGAGAAAATAAATAGCGGAGAAGGTAGTTTGTTTAGGTTGATTAATGATTCAATTATGGCAACAGATTTAAAACGAGCTGTCTCTAATTTGAGAATTACCACACAAAACATCAATACCTTGAGTAGTCAATTCAGATCAAGCATTGAAGAAGTTGTTCAAGGGAAAGGAGTACTCGGTTATCTTCTCCATGACACAACTTTTGAAGGCCAGCTCAATCAACTCTACTCAAATTTGGATACTTTGATTACCACGCGTACCACCCCCATTCTAAACAATCTAGAACGGTCCAGTTTAGATATTGCTGTAACTACTAACAAACTAAAAAACATTATCCAGGATCTCAATCTCAATCATGGTCTGACGGGTAAATTGCTTTACGATACGGCAGCTGCCGAGGACTTGATTCAGATTTTAGACAACCTGAATCAAGGCACCAATCGATTTAATCAAAACATGGAAGCTCTTAAACATAATTTCCTTTTTCGTAAGTACTTCAAGAAACAAGAAAAGCAGTTAAAGAAATTTGACAAACCACCTGCCAGCAGTGATTGATGCTATATTGAATTCTTTTTCATTTCTTTTTTCCTAGGTACAGTTTTGCGTTTAGTTGTTTTTGGTAGAGGGGTCATTTTTTTCTTTCTCACTTGATTTGCCTTTGGATTTATCTTTGGTGTTGAGGCAGGTGTTCTTTTTGTCTTGGCTTTTTGCCACGTGTCTTTGTGATAATCTTTACCCTTCTCCACCTTAGGAAGCGTTTTAGGTGTAATAGTTTTGCGTGGTATTTTTTTGCGGATTTCTTCTTTTTTAGGCACTTTCTTTTGACTTGGTACCATATCCTTTAATCCTGTTGTTTTGCGTTTGGATTCAATTTTATTTGATTCAATTTTCCGGGTAGGTTCCATTTTACGTATCTCGGTTGCTGATTTGGAGATGTCCGGATACCGTGGGCTATTTCTTAAGACAAACTCACGTTGAGAAACGGGATTTTTTGGATTACGTTGATTGTATTTTGCCCGGGCATTTTCAAATTTTCCATACTCTACAAATCGTTTGTCCAATTGGCCATCATCACTCAACCAGCGGTTGGAAACCACACCTGCATTTTTTTTATGCCATCTAGTGACTGAATTAGTAATGCTATTATAGCTACTGGGGTGATGATTATAGTGTCTGACAAAATGTGCTGAAAGCCGAGGCCAATAGGTGTGGTGATGCGCATGTTGAAAATACCAATGGGTAAAATGGATAGATGGCAAACCAATAATAACAAAGGTACGGCCTGGTCGATAATAAAATCCCCAATCATACCAATAGGGCCGAGGCCTCCAATATGGGTATTCATACCATGTGGGATAACCGAACCAGTACGGATAATGGTAATAGTAATGATGTTGAACATTTACTTCTTCTTCCGCTTGATTATAATAGCGATCACTGCTTTCATCGTAATATAAGTCATCACCAAATTCATCGTAGTATTCATCATCGTATTCATATTCATCTGTATAAGATGCAGCAGAGGCTTGCATTTCTTCGAACGCGGCCGGGTCTTTTTCAAAACTTTCTTTCCAATCTTCCAAATCTTTGGCATTTTGCCTTACCACCTCAAGATTTAGGCTATCTGCCTGAGCGATAATCCAATCAGGATTATTTTTATACATGTCACCAACCAGAATAGTCATGCGAATATTTTCAGTGAGTATGGAAAGAACTTCTGGAAGATCCAATAATTGCCTAAAATACCCTTGTGCATCTTCAGGGTAGTTCTCCAATATGGATATGAAAGCAGATTCTGCCGCACTATTGAGCTCATCTACTTTCCATAATAAACTTTCATGATTATAATAGACTTGTTCTGCCCGGGGATGAATTACGGTAGGATATTCATTCAGAACCTGGGCAATTGGTTGATCTTCCAAATTCGCCAAACCATTGATAAGCCCCGGATAGCGGGCCAGGTCCCAAACCATCTTTTGAATGTCTAATGGATATACTTCCAGCAGCTCGGTGAATGATCTACGCGTACTGGTCTGGATACTTTCGATTTTTAATAAAGCCTCCACATAACGGGTGGACTCCAATATAGCAGTTCTGATTTCAGTAGGATATAATACCAGCGCGTTTATTGCCTCTTGCTCTTCCTCAACCAAAGAAGCTAGAATTTCTCTTTCAGCAATCGTCTGTGCTTGGATATGATAACCGGAAAAGAAAATTGTGGCAGTGATGAAAGCTAAAATTAACTTTTTCATTTTTTTAGGGATTTATAAAATAAAAAATCGTGCTCTATTTCTTCCATGACAAATAAGTAATGATCTAAACAAAATGTTCATTATGCAAAATTAAGCTAATGCCCTTTGGTCTGGCAATGAGAAAACCAGCTATTCACTATGATTTTAATCAATTAACTTTTAGGTAACATTTAGGTAGGATTAGTAATAAGGCAATGTAAAAATCCGGTGAAGGTCTATCTGGATCACCCACTTTCCTTGATGAATATCATTCCAATAGATGACACCTATTACTACTTTCCTAGAAGGACTGTTATAAATTTGAATAAATAAACAGGTTTTGCTTGATTAACCAACCTGAGAAGTGGTTTTCAGAGCAATGCTTTTCTGTCCATCAAATAAATCAAAAGATGAGCGAACCTTATAGTGATAACCGGAATGATCCCCGTATGGTGGGTGTCATTTCTTACCTGACTTTATTGGGCTGGATCATAGCCTATTTACTTAACAAACCCAGATCCGAAACCATTTCCTTCCATATGCGTCAATCCTTGGGTACCAATCTTTTATTTTTGGCTTCAAGCCTATGTTTAATGATACCCATCATTGGATGGTTCGTCAGCATAGCTGGATATCTAGCCGGTGCGATTATGTGGGTCTTTGGTTTGATTTATGCGATTCAAGAAGAGGAAAAAGTGGTTCCTATTCTGGGTGATCGATTCCAGGAGTGGTTTCAAGGAGTGTAGCTCATGAGTAGAACTAATTCTCTCTTAAAATATTATTTATTATCCTGCATATGGATCCATTCCTTTACTACGCTCTGA
>JAHEJC010000022.1:7433-32899 GCA_024639065.1 Lewinellaceae bacterium
TTTACCATTCCCCTGCACTACTTACAAAATGTCAACTTTACCGGAATCCAGATGGTAATAGGCAGGGACTATCTGGACTTTACCACTCTCTACGGCCTCTTTAATTATGGAGGATCGGTTGACTAGTTCTTGAGCGGTGAGTGCTGCATTTTTCTTAACCACGTCATTCACCGAAGCATCCGTTGGGCTCGCAGCAATCGCTGGCTGAATATGTGCGAGCAGATGATTTAGGTTATAACCGTTGTCTCCACCATTTACTGCAGCAGTAACTGCCCCACAACTTTGATGCCCTAGTACCACAATAATAGTTGAACCGCAATGGGCCACGGCATATTCAATACTGGCAAGCGACGAACTATTGGCAACATTGCCGGCAACTCGAACCACAAAAAGCTCACCTAACCCTGTATCAAAAGCCAATTCAGGGACTACCCGACTATCCGCACAACTGAGCACGATTGCATAGGGTTCTTGTCCTCCTACCAAAGCGTCCCTGCGAATACTATCTTGGAGTTGCCCATCCAATCGGTCCGCTACAAATCGATTATTACCGTCTTTCAACCTTTGAATTATTTCTTGGTTAGTCATTTCCATTCAAGTTTTTATGATGATTAATCTTGCTAAATATAATAGGTATTTTAATAGTATGCTCAGCTTTTATCAAATAATATTGCATAACTTAATGCACTAAAATTACTTCTACTAAGAAACGTCCAACCTATTAAACATTAAAAAGTAATGAAAAATCCAATTAAATTTATAAATCCTGAAGGATTGATGAAAAATCCTGCTTTTTCGCAAGTAGTTACGACTCAGGGAAGAGGAAAGACGATTTATATCGGAGGACAGAATGCTGTAAATGGGCAACGAGAAATTATTGGAAAAGGAGATATTACCTTACAAACGGATCAAGTCATGAATAATCTTGGAGTTGCCTTAAAAGCATGCAATGCAGATTTTGAAAATTTAATCAAACTTAACATTCATATAGTTCATGGTCAAAATGCTTACAGTGCCTTTGAGGTCTCCCAAAAGTTCTTGGCAAATATTTCAAACCCTCCAATCATTACCGTGTTGTTTGTTTCCGGACTCATAAATGATGATTTTTTGATTGAAATTAACGCAACAGCTTTTGTGCCTGATTAAATAGGGTTGTTTAACGAATTACAACCAAAATTAGATCTCTATGAAATCAATTTATTCTGGAATTCAATATCGTTTTGGCAAAATAAAAAAAATAAGGTGTTTGATCAATTTAGTTTTGCTGTTCGGTTATTTCAGTTTGGGGACTAATTCCTGCAAACACAGCCCTTCAAGGTCAGTCCCGGAATCGCCAAATCCGCCTAACATAGTACTTATCTTTTCCGATGACCATGCCTGGACGGATTATGGATTTATGGGGCATGAGTTGGTAAAAACGCCCAATATAGATCGGTTATCCGAAGAAGGTATTGTATTTACGCGTGGATATGTTCCAACAGCGGTATGTAGACCTTCATTAATGACCATGGTCACCGGGCTATATCCACACGAACATAAAATAACCGGAAATGATCCTTCCGGAAGACCTACTCCGAATTTTCCTAGAGAGGCGTTGTTGGAGCACATAGATCGTTTTGAAACATTACCGGAAATTTTAAATAAGCATAGTTACCTAAGTCACCAATCCGGCAAGTGGTGGGAAGGAGATTATAAAAGAGGAGGTTTCACCCACGGAATGACTCGAGGAGAACGCCATGGAGATGATGGTCTCATTATAGGGAGGCAAGGATTGGATTCTATTTATAATTTTATAACGCATGCAATGCAAGAGGAAAAACCCTTTTATGTTTGGTATGCTCCTTTTTTACCACACACTCCTCATAACCCGCCTCCAAGAATTTTGGAAAAATATATTGATCTTGATATTACAGAATCCGTCGCAAAGTACTATGCTATGATCGAATGGCTGGATGAGACGTGTGGTGCCTTGATCAATTTTCTGGAAGAAAAAGGATTAAGAAAAAATACGTTGATCTATTATCTCTCTGACAATGGGTGGATCCAAAATCCAGCGGCAAATGGATTTGCCAATGGCTCTAAACAAAGTGCAAAAGATGGTGGAGTCCGAACACCAATTATTTTTTCAATGCCAGGCGTATTAAAACCGGGCGTTCGATCTGAATTGATTTCAAGTATTGATCTGATGCCTACCCTATTGGGAGCTGTGGGAATTGAAACTGATGTACTTATGTCAGGCATTAATTTATGGCCAGCTCTAACTGAGGGAAAATCCATTCATCGAAAAGCAATATTTGGTGAAGGGTACGGACATGATATCATAGATAAAGATAATCCTGAAGCATCCCTGGCATATCGATGGTGCATTGAAGGAGATTGGAAACTGATTTTATGTTATGATGGTCAATTAGAAGGATGGGGCTCGCACACGCATGAAGAGATGCGAACAGAGCCAATCCGACTCTACAACATTGTTAAAGATCCTCATGAAACGAATAATCTATTCAACGTATACCCTGAAATTGTAAAAAGACTGAGATCGAAGATTGATAACTGGTATCCACTAAAAGATCGAAAAGTGTTGCAGTAGGGGTTGACGTTTATGAAGTTTCATCAAAATGATTATATAAAAAAGGTAATCTATTCTAATCAACCTGAGTAGGCTTACCAACGAATGCTACTGTATCCGTATGCAACTTCTCAACGTACCAAATTGAAAACGGAAATACCATCGCTCATCTACGTTAGCATATTCCAGCTTCAGATGATTCCTAGATAATCGAAAACGGTCAACCCATCCGGGAATAGCTTTGAATGTCAAGTTCCTGCTATCTGGCTGTACCGCAAACCGTGGATTATTTTTACCCTCTAACAGGAATTCCAGTATCTCGGTAAATTCCATATGATTCCAAACTTTCCTTTTCGATTTATAAAACGATTCGTAGGCCATTTTCAACAAGAATTTCTGCATATCTATGGCTTTTAATTCACCGCTTTGCACCTGATTCCGCGCACGTAAGAGGTGATGCTTTTTTCTTTCCTGCAGAAACAGATGACTGGACAAGACCCGATTTTCGAAATGAGCAAAACGATTGTTGCAATTTGCACAAACCGTTCCTTTGGCAAGTACATAATGTAAGTTACCCAGGCTACGGGGAACAATGTGCTCAACCGACTCAAAATTATCCTGGCTGGAGCAGAAAATACATCTTTTTGCAACAGGCATATAGAAAGATACATAATCAAGCTTAAGAAATATAGTTTCAAAAAAGGAATGGATAGGAAGTCCGCTACGCTCCCAATTCAAAACCTGATGTCTCAAAATTCCTTAAAGTCCTACTTACAATAAATAGCGGTACTAGTAAAAATCAGATTAATCACTATCAAGAATAAAAAACTTTCCATGAAGTTTCTAAATTTGCACCCCAAGTATTTGCCAATAAACTCAGAGGTCAGATAACCAAATCACCATATACACAAATACATGAAGTGGTTAAGGGGATTATTTCTCTTCCGAGGCATTTCATCAGCGCACGACCGTAACATTTCCCGAGAATGGAATAATTTGCCGGTCTACAAATTCAATCATGGCCACGAAAGTGAATACGCCTGGATTGACAAAGGAGCCATTAATTGCCCCATCCCATCCACGGTTGCGGTCGTTCAAAGGAATATCAAATCCTTCATAGACCAGTCCACCCCATCGATCAAATACCCTTAATACATCAATATCTACTGCTGATATACTGCCAAATAAATTAAAGTAATCGTTCAGACCATCTTGGTTCGGAGAGAATACATTGGGATAGGATATGTCTCTGGAAATCTCTACAATGGCACTTACGGTATCCATGGCCAGGCAACCCGTCTCATCTTCAATAGTAATAATATAATCCGTTGGACCTGGAGGTAATACTTCAATAGAAAGACATAAAGGATCGAGGCAACGGATGGAATCTCCATTAGATGAAATCCAGGTCCCATTTACCATGCGCCTTGCAGGCCCGTAAGTCGCATTGAACTCTACATTTACCCCTAGATCTGATGCGATATCTTCACCAGCATCAACGATCAGTTTTTCAGGTTGACCTAAAGTTACCATCGTACTGTCTTGGCAGCCATGTGCATCCAACACTTTAACCAAATAATTACCAGATTCCAAACCCGTAAACAGACTATTGAAATCAAACGATTCATTGTCAAGTGAATATTTATATCCTGGCGTGCCTCCGTCTCCTTCAAGCTGGATAATACCAGTCGGTATCTCATAACACGTAAGATCTGTTAGCTTCGTATCGACTCTCAGATCAGGTAAGTCTTCACAACAAGGTTCTACAAAAATTTCTTTAGTGGTCGATACGATGCATCCTCTATCTGTTTCAACTTGAAGCGTAATTACTTTTTGGCCAAATGATCCATAAGTGATACTGTGGGGCCCCATGTCACTAGCAACAGCTGGAGAAGCATCAATTCCAAAAAACCACTGGTAACCTTCAATGGATCCAAAACTAAATTCAGTGGAGTCCATTAAACTGAATGACTCCTCACATTTTAGACCGGAAGTAGGGTCTACAACAAAATTAGCCTCTGGTCCTTCAAATACTGAAGTCCCTCCAAAATCAATAGTAAATCCGTTTCCAGTTGATGTATAGTTGTTGACTACTAAGGCATAGGACTTACCAGCTTCCAAATCGATGGCCGCAATAAAGTTATCCTGCCCCATCATACAGCCTGGTGGCTCGGAAATATCATTTGCGCTTACACTCAATCCGGTTGGTCCATGGCATGCACTGGGAAACAAAGCAGGATTTTCACCGGCTGCCTCACAGCGCAAGATTTCTTTATTATCACAATCATCCAGTCCATTGACTAATTCATAAAGAATAAAATCCAAATCGTCAATTGGATTAGTTGGAGTCAGTTGAAAAGTAAATTGGCCAGAAGTTCTACAAATCCATTTAAACCAACTGGAGTTTGTCTCAAAGTTTACACCGGATACGCCTCCTTCAAAACAAGAGGCTCCATTTAACTCCGTTGGATCAAATCCTGCTCCGATAACACTTTCTAAAGTGAAAGAAGATTGATCACATAAGATGGCAGCAGAACTGCAATCAGATCCTGGCACTCTAGGCGCAAAATAATTGTTAATACATATTTGAAACGTACCAATTTGATTATTAGCCCCACTTACCCTAAGATAATAGTCATCTCCGATAGCCAGACCACCTTGGTATAATTCTATAATATTGTTACCGGATTGATCACTTTCACATTGTAATTCGCTGACTTCATTAATACCGCAACTACGATAATAAATAGCAACTTGTGGATTTCGGAGCGTGCCACCTGAAGCCAGTGATGAAGCTCCATTAATTGATACTAAGACATCTGTGGCCAAGGGGTTAAACCTAAACCAAATATCACCAGAACTGCTAGTAAAGCAAGCTGGACTCGCAATATTTGATGAAATTGAATTATTTGTATTATCAAACGCTTGAACTTCAGAACAGTAGTTAAGCGGATTTTGAATGACAAAAGCAGCAGTACACTCATCAAAATCTGCTTGAGCTGACCCCACCACCCAACATATATTAAAAGCGAAAAAAATAAAAATCCGGCACATACTTACTGGTTAACCTTCACTATTTTATTTAATAATTACTGTCTCCAATTTTTCTTCTACCATGTCGCCATCCTTAAGGTAAACGAAATAAGAATTATATTCGTCTCCGAGGGATACTACCTTAAAAGGTTTTCCATTTTTAAAAATAATTCCGGAATAGTCATCCATAGCATAACCAGCTTTAAAGATTCCATTTTTAATATTCTTGTGAAATAAAGGCCGGCGGTACTCTTCGCTGTGATAATGCGGACTGTGACTAAAGGGTAAAAATCCAAGCCCCTCTACCACACTTAATTCTATAGGGCGCGAATCCGTAGTTCCGTTATCAAACCAGCAAAGTGATCCCGCACTGCCGCCAGCCAAAACAATACCCTTCTCCAATGCTTTTTTCAGTACTTTATCAATACCTTGCGCTTTCCAAATGGCTATCATATTGAGGGTGTTCCCGCCACCTACTACAATCGCATCCATACCCAGCAGTATTTCCTCAAACGAAACTTTTTGATTATAGGAGCTGATCCACACCCGTTGCACCGATGGCTCCACTGATAAATCATGTACCAGGTCGTACCAGCGAATAATACTTCGCTCACTATCCCCAGAGGCAGTAGGCAGGTAACAAATTTTGGGTCGCTCTTTCCCGGTAAGTTTGATGATTTCTTTAATAAACAATTTGTTTTGCCCGCCACCATAAGGAAAAATGTATTGATCCTGACTCAACAGGATTCCATGAATAAATAATAAGACAAAACAAAAAATAATTGATCTTCTCATTGGTTTAATTTTTATTTTATACAAAGCCATCTACAATGGATACATTTATTTTTCAAGAGAGTCTATTTCAATTTCAACGAATCACCGGTATCTTCTAGCTCGAACAATTTTAACCGTTCTTTTCCAGACGGACCGTTGGGTTGATGAAGGGCAAGCAATAGTTTATTATCTAATGATCTAAAAATCATTCCATGCCCTCCGTTCTCTTTAAAAAGTAATTCATCTTGCTGCATCCAAGGACCTTTCAATTGGCCTGATTTAGATTCGGCGATTCCAATGGCATAACCATTTGTTCCAAAACTCGACCAAATCATAATCAATCTACCATTAATCGTTTTGTGCATAAAACAGCCATCAGTCACCTTGCTTAAGCGATCTGCCACCCATTTAGCAGTTGATGCCCGAAACATCATTTTCGGTTTTCCCACAGTACCAGATAAATCATTTTCCAATTGAATAAAATCCATAGAGCCATCCTGAATTTGGACCCATTCATGACAAAAGATCATAAACGGTTTTCCATTTTCTTCAAATAATGTACCGTCCAATGCCATCCAGTTCTCTGGCGTATGGGGTCTGTTGTCAAATGGTTTAAAGGGACCAAGTGGAGAATCAGCTACAAATATTTGTGTCCCTCTTTTATTAAATTTGGGCCAATTATCTTCACCAGCCGGACTCATCTGACCGATCAAGGTGTCTGAAGAAGTAAGGGTGACAAACATATAAAACTTACCTTGGTAGGCATGCATTTCAGGTGCCCACACCATATTTCTCGCCCAGAATTTATTAGGCAGGAGCAAAACGGTGCTAGGTTCTTCCCAAAGTTTTAAATCCGTACTAACATATACTTCAACACCTTTGGACTGCTCCTCAGCCCTATCATTGCCCAAACGATTATCCATTTGAGCATATAGGTAATATTTTTTAGCTTCTACATCGGTATAAATAAAAGGATCTCTGATACGAATGTCTTCTGTACGCAATAGATTATTTTCAGCACCTTGCGAATAAAGTATACAGGATAATAAAATGCACAATATGGTACTCACAATCTTCATATTGCTGAACTCGTTTGATAATTCACTTTCATGTCAAGGTTAAGTTGATATAAATTACATCCCTTTAGTTAATAATTTGTATTAACATCCCAATAAATCCTATGGTTAAACACAGTGGAGTATAAAGCCGGGAGTCCATTTTACCAAATTCAGTTTGCTTGATTTTCTTAAAAAACCCTATATATTTAAAATCTCCTATTGCTCTTAGAGCAAAAATACCCAGAATCACCCAACCTGCGTATTTAGTAATCCACATCGGAACAGGCACATCTAACATTCCAGATTTAATTAAATAAAAAAATCCAAACATCATCAATCCAATACCCACAATGGCGCTTTCGAGTGCGGTTGGATTTAGAATTCGTTCTCCAGTTTCTTTGGTTGGAAGTGCTTCTTCGAAACCCCATTTCCCCCCAAATGCCCAATTGAAATGAATCATGGCCAGCATTATAAAAATAAGGAATAACACAATAGACAATACGGCTGAAATCACTAATTATTATTTTTTATAGCAATTTATAAACTAATAAGGAATTTATGTACCTATCATAAATAGCAAGAGAATTTCTGCAAGCAAAACGTAAATCACTTATTGATCGATACATGATCAAGACTTGTTCAAATTTTGTTTTTTTATGTCCTTTGCAATCTTCTTAGCATCCAGAGAAATTTCTCGAAGCTGCCCGGTAGGCGAAACCCAAAAACCACAAAAGTACAATCCATCTTTTCCAAAATACTTTTGCTTATTCAACCTTACATCTAAATCTGCAAATCGACTTTTTCCCACTTGGAGTATCCCCTCTCCCAAATTTTTGTGGTAACCAATGGCCGCAACTATTGTGTCAAAATCTGCTTTTTCGCCTCCTTTAAAATGCACGGTGTTCCCAACTATATGGTTGATGTCATCAAATACCGCGCAGTTCCCCTCTTGAATAAGTTTTAATGTACCAATATCCAGTAAAGGCACGCTTTGGTCTTTCTGAATTTGTTCCAGTGGACCATAAGGTAATTTTTTTAAACCCAATTTAGTAATGTCCCCTAGTAGAATATTTACTAATGGTGCTGTCATTTTATCGGCTAGTCGAGGAGGTAAAGGAGCAGTAAGTAGACCCATTTGTAAAATGGGTATGCCTAAGATATCTCTAGGCAAAACGTTAACCGCTGATCTTACTGACAAAGCCGGATGCGCTTTTTGTTCATGCAGGTCAAGGGCGATTTCGCAAGCTGAATTACCAAAACCAACCACCAGCACCTGCTGTCCTTTGAAATCTCTACCTGTTTTATAATCCTTGCTGTGTATAATTTTTCCTCCAAAGGATTCCATCCCTTTAAAATTAATAGTACGTGCTTTTCCAAATGGTCCGGTCGCCATAATCACCTGATTCGATTTGAAAGAACCATTGGTAGTTTCGGTTATCCACCAATTTCCTTCCTGCTTAATGCAGATAGCAGTTGTATTGAATATTGGATTTATATCAAATGCTTTTTGGTATTTATCCATGTACTCCACCACCTGCAAGCGTTCAGGGTAGGTTGGCACATTCTTAGAGAACTTTAGATACGGTAGAGATGACAAGGTTTTATTCGTATGTAAATGGAGCCGATCGTAATGATTTCTCCAAGGGGTGCCTACTTCACCATGTCGCTCAATAATAATAAAATCAATCCCTTCCTTTTTTAAACAGGCGGCTGAGGCCAGACCTGCAGCACTTGCCCCAATTATGATCGTGTTGGTACTTTTCATTCGTTAATTTTATTAGTTAAGCGATAACCGGGCCGGCTTACCTAATTGAAGAAGACCTTTCACGGTACGATTTAAGCAGCTCAGCTAACTCCTTAATTTTTTCCGGATAGTTTCCATAAAGATTAATGCGTTGCTCTGGATCATCCTTCATATTGAATAAGAGGCCTTGAGTATCAAAATCTGTATACCCAGTTAGGTTTTTAAATGCCTCCGGCATTTCTCGATGTCCACCCGAAGAATTATCAATATAGAGCCAGTCTCCTTTGCGCATGCCCCATTTGGTTGCATAGGTATTATGAATGATCGTTTCCCTAATAGGAGCATCAATCGGTTCTCCTTTTAAAACGGGTAGAAAATTATAACTATCAGGAGCTGCATGGTCTGGTAGCACTGCACCCGTGATACTTACCAGCGTTGCCATGACATCTACTTGGGAGATTACTTCATTAGAAATTGATTGCGATTCAATCTGGCCTGGCCATTTAATAATGAATGGTATGTGATGTCCACCTTCCCATACGTCCCGTTTGAGACCACGGAAATCACCCATGCTAAAATGTCCATAATCGACTGCCCGTTGCCAAGCATATGCTTCCGTACCGTTATCCGCACTAAATATTACCAGGGTGTTATCGGCGATGCCTTTTTCCTCCAGAGCCTTCAAGACTTGCCCGGCTACCCAATCAGTTTGTACAATAAAATCACCATAGGCACCTGCCTGAGATTTTCCATCAAACTCATCATTGGGTATAATCGGTGCATGTGGAGATGGCAATGCAAAGTAGAGAAAAAAGGGCTGCTCATTCTTTTGATTATGGATCCACTCCACCGTTTTATCCGTTAGTGTAGGTAAGACATCATAAGGATTCCACCCTGCGACTTTTGGCCCCGGGCGAAATTCCCATTCACCTTCTTTGGTATCGAATCCTATATTATTAATATCCATTTCTTCGGTAGGCGCCTCTTGAAGTCGATTATTCTCAACCCATGCATACGGGGGAAAATTAATCGTACCATCGCCATAATAATAATCAAATCCTCTGTCTAAGGGACCTCCTCCTATGGGTTCACTCCAATCAATATCTTTGGGAAGGTATACTTTTCGCATTTTACCCCATTGCATCACTTCACCAGATGGTTCATTATGAAATGTCCAGTCCCATCCCAAATGCCATTTCCCTATGCATGCAGTCCGGTAACCTTCTGATTTTAATACGCCTGGCAAGGTAATATCCGTATCCTTAAAAAATGGAACACCAAAGGCACCTACTATACCATGCTGTCTACGCCAATGATACGTACCAGTCAGCAAGGCGAATCTACTCGGGGAGCAGATACCCGAAGAACTATGCGCATCGGTAAAGCGCATACCTTGGGCCGCCAGTCGGTCGAGATTTGGTGTTTGAATTTTGGAATTTGGATTTTGGCAACTTAGGTCACCGTATCCCATATCATCGGCATAGATGATCACAATGTTAGGTAGTTTATGCTTTGTCTTGCCACAATTCGCAGCTATCAGTATTACCAATAGTGATGTTATGATGGTGAGCAGCTTAATTTTTAACCAGTTCAATCTCATTAGCGTTTTTATTTTTGTCTTGCTATAATCCGCATCTGGAAGGCAGAGAATACGTGGTAAAATAGCACAAAATAATAATACCTCACAACCGCGGTCCGCTGGCCGTTTCTCTTTTCAGTTGGAAATGTTTTGATGCCTTGAAGGTTCGGTGCCTTGAATTAGACGTCTTGGGCCAACTTGCCAAAATGGTAACTAACCCATTTGCCGGTAGCTTATATCATTCTTAGATTTTCCAGCAACTGAGGCTTAAAGGACTTACTTAAAGGAATCACCTTTTTTGAAATAACCAAATGATCATCAGCAATGGCTTCTATGTGTGAAATGTTGATGATGTAAGATCTATGGATCCGAACAAAATGATCCGTAGGTAATTTCTCTTCCAGTTTTTTTAGGGTCACAGCTAAGAGAAATTCCTTATCGCTTGTATAGATTTTAGAATAATTGCGTTCTGATTCGAAATACAAAATATCCTTAATATATAGCTTAACTCGTTTATCTTGATACTTAACAAATATACGATCTTCGAGCAGGAAAGGCTGTGTATCCGTATCGGAGATCACATCATCAGATAGCCGGCTCAAGGTAAGCTCAATAGCTCGCTGCAGGTCAAGTTTTTTATAGGGTTTAGAGATGAATGCTTCTGGTTTAGTATCTCTGGCCCGATTGAAATGTGCATTATCCGAATTAGCGGTAAGAAAAATAATGGGTATATCAAATTTAGCTTTTATCTTGTGAGCAGTTTCTATGCCATCAAGGCTTCCTTTTAATTGAATATCCATGATAACTAGGTCAGGTAAATTCTTCTCTACATGCAGGATCGCTTCTTCGCCACGTGGTATGATTCCGGTCACTTCATAACCCATCGTACTCAAGTGTAGGGATATTTTGGCTCCAATTATCATTTCATCTTCTACAACCAAAATCTTGACTGGATTCTCCATATTAAGCTGCTTTACTCTTTTTCAATATTAACGAAATAATCGTACCGTTATCTACCTGTTGGGAAATGGATCCCCTTAGCTGTTGAGTAAGCAAATGTACGAGTTGGCTTCCAAATCCGGTACCTTTTGAAGAAGCATTTAGATCAGCTCCTATACCGTTGTCCGCCACTTCTAGCATGAGGTTATCCTGGTCCACCTCTTCCAACTTAATACATATTTTCCCCTGTGACTCCTCTGGAAAAGCATATTTAAGCGCATTGGTAAGCAGTTCATTAACAATCAATCCAATGGGAACCGCCGTATCCAAATCCAGTTCCAGATTATCCATAGCCAATTCTATTTTAACCCGATCATCTAAATCAAATGAGTCTAGTATACCTTCACTCAAGTTCATAAAGTAGTTTTTCATCTCCACCGCCCCTAGGTTGGCACCCTGGTAAAGCTTTTGATGAAGAATACCCATTGCTTGCACCCGATTATTACTAGCTACCATAACTGCCCGGGCATCAGGATCCGTGACCTGAGCACCCTGTAGGGTTAACAAGCCTGAAACGATTTCCAGATTGTTCTTGACTCGATGATGTATTTCCTTGAGAAGCAACTCGTTTTGATTGCTCTTAGCTTCAATTTCATCTTTTTGCTTTTTAAGTGTGTCATTCATCCTGGATCTAAATCGGTTATTCCTCCATAAAATAAAAGCTACTAAAAGTAATAAAGCAAGCATGATGCTTCCTAAAAGTAGAAATTTTTGTTGTACGACTTTGTCTTTCTGCAATTCAGAAATTGTAGCTTCCTTTTGAGCTGTTTCGTACTTGGTCTGCAATTCGGTCACTTGCTTTTCAGACTTTAGTTGGAAAATACTGTCTTTTGCTGAAGAGACTTTTTTCAGCATTGAGTGAGCCATTTTGTAATCACCCAATCCTTCATAGGTTTTGACCAGATTGGCATAAATCGGGACAAAATAATCGTAGGAGTTTTGTTCCATCTCATGGCTCGAAATAAAATCCATTGCCTTGTTGAATTGTTCCAAGGCCAGTAAATAATTTTTTTGTTTTAGATAAATTTCACCTTTACTATTTAGGATCCATTTATCAACTAGATCATAGTTTACCAACTCTGCAAAATATTTTGATGAATCATAATAAGCAATGGCGAGGTCGTAATCCTTGGAAGCTTCATAAATATATCCGCGCGTCCAATAATTTTTCAACAGGCCTTGATTCACCCGAAAACCAGTTAACTGTCTGCAAGCATGCATAGCCTTTTGGATAGCTTCATGAGCCAAATCAAATTTACCAAGGTTCCTATAAATGATGGCAATCCGTTGATAAGTAAAGGTCAACTCATACCAATTTTGACCATTGACTAATGGATTAACCGCTCGCAGACAATAGTCCAATGCTTCTTCATACTTTTCTTCTTGCAATTTCACAGACCCTATATCCCGGTAAGTAATGGCTTTCCCGACCTCATCCTGGTGCTTTTCAAAAATATCCAACGCTTCAAAACTAATCGCATATGCATCACTAAAATCAGTTTTTAATGTACTCAGTAACCTTCGAACATTAGCGGTACGAGCATATTCCAATTCATCTTCTGATTGCCTCAAGTAGTCCGCGGCATTTTCGGCATAGTAACCAGCAGTGTCCAAACTACCTAGTTCATAATACATGTCAGCAAACCATCTTGACAGAATACCAGCGTGCTTTGGTTGATCACTCCCAATAGCCTGAGAGATGGCTCTTCTAAATAACGTGACCGGATTATTAGATTCATAATAATTCAGGTTAAACAACATTTTGTTTAGTTGTTCAAATTCTTTTTCTGTCAAACTCGGTTTCACTAAAAGAGAATCACAGAGCGGACAAATATTATCCGTAGCACTGAGTTGTGTATAAAAAAGGATTAAGAATATGTATAAGAATTTTGGTTTCAATATATTGACTTTAAGCTGCTTTTGCTTTTTTCAATTTAAGTAAAACTATGGTACCATTTCTGACTTCCTGAGTAATAGTACCCCTGAGTTGTTTAGTCAAAAGATCGACTAATTGACTACCAAAACCAGTTCCTTTTGAAGGAGCAACAAAATCTGCACCAATTCCATTGTCAGCAATTTCCAACATAAGGTTGTCTTGATCTATTTCTTCCAGCTTGATGGTTATTTTACCGGCTTGACCTTCCGGAAAAGCATACTTTAATGAATTGGTGAGCAGTTCATTTACAATGAGTCCTATTGGAACGGCCGTATCTATATCTAATTCCAGTTGATCCATCGCGAATTCTATTTTTATGCGCTGGTCTGCATCAAATGAATCCAAAACACCTTCACCTAAATTAATAAAATAATCTTTCATCTCGACCGCACCCAAATTGATTCCTTGATATAGTTTCTGATGTAATATACCCATTGCTTGCACCCGATTTTGGCTGGCCATCATAGCTCTTTGTATGTCCGGATCACTTACTTGTGCACTCTGCAAAGCTAATAATCCAGATACGATCTCCAGATTATTTTTTACCCGGTGATGAATCTCTTTGAGCAACAGTTCATTTTCATCATTTTTAATCTTGAGTGCCTTTGAGATCTTTTTAGTTTGTCGAAAATTATAAAAGACCCCGAGCAACATCAAGGCCAGGAGTATCCCAATCCCAATACTCAACCACTGTATTCTTGTTTTTTGTCTTAATTCGAGTTGTTGAGCTTCAATGGCTTGATCTTTTTTACCCGACTCATATTTAGCAAATGATTCAGTTTCAAGATTGGTAATCACATCTTCTAGCTTATTCTTCTCAAGGTTGAAGCTCACTTGCTGATATTTAGCAACCGCTTCATAATCCTCAAGCTTTTTGTAACAGGCAATTACCTGATTGTAAAGCAAGGTTGATTTACTATTTGCTTCATCAATAGTTTCGTGTTTAAGAATAAACAAATAATTTTCTAATGCTTGGTGAATATCGCCTAAGGCCATTTGGGCGTCAGCTACACCTTGTAGGTAACTGGCTGACCGCTCCTTACCCGCCCCGCTGCTACAGATATCAAATGCTTTTTGTCCCTCTTCCAGCGCCTGTTCGTAATTCCCTTCTACCTGTGATACATGACCTTTTTCCGCATAAGCTCTCCCTAAAACGTAAATTTCTTCCGGAACATGCTGATTTACAAGGTCAATACACAATTTAGCAGCCTGATGAGCTTCTTTGAATCGATTTAGTTCCCGATAAGGCTGGATTAGATTCAGCTGGGTAACGGCCATCTTATAATAATCTTTTTCCGCTTCGAAAACAGGATAGGCTTTCTTTCCATATTCTATGGATACTTCATAATTTTCTTCAAAAGAAGCAACAATAGCTATGGTTCTATTGACATTTGCCAATCCAAGGGGGTCACCTAATTTTTCGTACAAAGCAACAGCCTCAAATAAAACCAGATTGGATTTATCCAATGCTGCATTATTTACATAGTCAATCGCCAAGGTACGAAGGGCTTTTGCCCAAAGAATCGTGTCTTTAGCTTTTTCAAAATATTCTACCGATTTCTCTGAATATTTCACAGTAGAATCCTGGTGAAATAAGCCGTGGTATCCATACCAACTGGCAAGTTCAGCATAAAATTCAGCAATCAATCGATCGTCCTTCAAGGCATAAGCTTTGTCTATAGATGCTAATGCTATGGACTGAAAATCATTTGAGTCCTTGGTCACGTTTTCCTGTAGCCAGACCAGAATAGAATCCAATGGTAGTTTCTGTATTTGATCCTGCTGGGCATGAATCATTATCGAAAACCAAATGGATAGTAGTCCTACACAAAATAGTTTTGACATATTGACATTTTGAATGCTGCACGCAAAGATAGGGTTAAAGCTAACAGGAAAGATACAAATTAATTGCAGGATTAATTAGAAAATTAATTTGTCGTTAAAAGTAATCTAGAAAATAAAAAACTTACCATCAAAATGCGGAGATCAATTATTTTCTTATTAAACTAGGACAGGTTATCCTACCATTCATCTACCCAAAGATCCTCAACTTAAAACGATTCATAAAAGAATTCGTCCAATCCATTTCCTCTAAAATTCATATCACAAACCAATCAAATTTATGACTTGGTATACATTAATTTTTTCGTTTTTACCTTTGATTTCGACTTCTCCCCAGGCCTTGGAATGTATAGAATGCTTTACGTCGCTGTACACGGATTCGCTCATCAGGATTACATTTTTCAACCCTCTGGTTAGGGATTCAATGCGCTTGGCCGTTACCACTTCACTGCCTGTAATGGAATAAGATAATTTATCCTCCGATCCCAGGTTTCCAGCTATTACGGAACCAAAATTGATCCCAATCCCAACAGCCATTTCTCTTCCAAATTTTACTTGTAAATCTTTGTTAATCTCCGTTAGTCGTTTAGTCATATGTATGGCACAACGTACTGCTTGCAGATTGGGATTTTTAATGGCCAATGGAGCTCCAAATGCAACAAAGATTTCATCGCCCACATATTGGATAATTACACCCTCATGATCCGTAATGACCTCTGACATGGATGAGTAATAAATATTTAATAGATCTACTACCTGATCTGGATCCAGACCATCAATCAATTGGGTAAAATTTCGGATGTCACAAAATAATAACCCAGCCTGTAGTGCCTTACTCACTTCACGGCTATCCGTCTTTTTTGCCAGGGCCTGTTTCACGATTGGCTCCGGTACATATTTTATAAAAAGCGACAAGGTCTGGGATTGTTTTGCTATTAATTGATTCAATTTTTTATTGGTCTCTTCAATTTCTTTGATACGAACCTTTTCAACCTCCCGTGCCTGCTGCAATTTCCTTTCAGTGAGCACGATCTGCGTTACCTCTTTTTGTACAGCCAAATATTGGTAGATCTCTCCTTGATCATTTTTGATGCCAGTGATAGACCATTCCATGTGAAATTCAGAATTATCCTTGCGATAATTTATGGTTCTTCCGCTCCAAACCAGGCCTTGCTCAAGACTTTCTTTCAGATCTTTAAAAATGCCAAATTCAGTTCGCGGCCCCTGTAGGAAGCGAGGACTCCTCCCTAGTATCTCTTCTCGAGACCAACCAGTCATTTTCTCAAAAGCCGGATTTACGTATAATATATATGGCCCAGGTGCATCTAAATCTATAGATGTTATAAGTACACTTTCCGTCATGGATTCAAGCATCCGTGCCGCATCAATATTTTTTAATCCGGTTTGTCCCATCAAAGGAAGATATAGGTTTTCGTTCATTTATCCTACATAAAATACGCTACGTTCATATATCCAAATGCTTTTTTTCGGTTAAGTCCAAAAAGAAGGTACTTTTGGGCATATTTAACTAGCACCCTATTAATACATATTTAACTAGCACCATATTATAAACGGTTAGAATCGAAGTAGCTGAAGTTCTGTAAGGGATTTTATTGTTGAAGTCCCTAATTATTTTTTGAATATATATGAATATAATTCAATCCCCACGCCACATTCACCAAACGTTAACCTTAATCAACCCTGGCTATTGGTAATTTTTACATAGTGCAATCAAGCATTAGAAAAAGATTTACTTAAATCCACTAAAATTTCTAAATTGGAATCTAATTTAGAGTACATATTTAATAATGAATATTTGGGAACATCCGAGTGGCAAAAATGGAAAATGAAAGGAGATTCGCGTTGCATATTTTATTTAGTTAAAGCAGATTAAACTGATATAACAGAAAGTCAGGGCGTTAGCTAAAATCTGTGCTTAAAAAGGGTTAGAAATTAAACTAAATCGATCGCAATATTTTGGTTCCATTAAGCTTGAGATAAAGAAAAACGAATTGTAAACAATATCTATGAAACTATGCTGTGGTTAAGGCCTTACCCGAGATTGTCTTTTTATCTAATAATTTAAATTTGATGATGTGAAAATTAAAAATTACTTATCGAAATTGGCAATTGCCATGTTCTTAACTCTATTGATTTTATCATGTAAAAATGATGGTAATCAAGCTGACATTACTAGTGCTCCAATGCATGAAACAAAGGTTGAAAACGTAATTGCTCATGGAAAGTATCTCGTAGACATCATGGGATGTAATGATTGTCATTCACCTAAAAAAATGGGTGAAAACGGCCCTGAAATAATACCAGAATTATTGTTATCAGGATATCCTTCAGATAGACCCATTGTACAATTTGATAGCAAGTTAATTAAAGAAGGCTTCGCTATGTTTTATCCTGACTTGACTGCAGCTGCAGGACCTTGGGGTGTTTCTTTTGCCGGTAATTTGACACCGGATGAAACAGGAATTGGAAATTGGACAGAAGAAAACTTTAAAAAAGCATTAACGCAGGGGAAACTTAAGGGAATGGATAATGGACGTATGCTATTACCGCCTATGCCCTGGTTTAATTACATGGCAATGAAGGAGACTGATATTCATGCAATATTTACTTATTTAAAGAGCATTAAGCCTGTAATAAATATAGTCCCTCAGCCAGTTAGTCCTGATAATATATAAAGTAACTATGAATATTTAGGAGCATCCGATTGGCCAAGATGGGAAATGATAGGAGATACGTTGCTTATTTTATGGTTTTGTTAAAAAAGAATTAGCCGATTGAACTGAAGTAAAAGAAGAATGTGGCGGCTAATATTTGTAGAAAAAAGGCGTTTGAATTTAAAACTAAACAATCGTAAGATTTTGGTTTCTATTAAGTTTAGATAAAGAAAACAACCTATAAACAGCAGCTGTGATCCAGGCTTCGGCTAATACCTCCAACACTTAGACTGTGAGGTAGCCTTTATAATAATCAAACCATTAGCCAATGATTAAATTCTTTAGAAAAATTCGACAAAAACTATTAACTGAAAACAAGATCAGCAAATATCTGATTTATGCAATGGGAGAAATTGTGCTTGTGGTTATTGGTATTCTGATTTCACTGCAAATCAATAATTATAATGAGGATAGAAAAGAAAGAAGGCTTGAACGTGATTTTTTAAAAAAGATATCACTAAATCTACAAGATGTTCTTGATCAGTATTCCAAAATACTATCAAGTGAAAATCAACGAAGAAATCAAATTGATAGTTTTCTGCTAATAATTAGGAATCCATTCAATTTCAAAACAAGTGATTTAGATAGATTCTACAAACCACTTTGGTTTTTTCAAAGATTTACACCAAATAGAAATGCACTAAATATTATTATTTCATCGGGTAAGATAAATATCATTCAAAAGTGAAAGTTTATTAGAAGAATTACTCGGATATTACAAAACCATATATGACAAACTGAAGGCGTTGATGAAGCCTTAGCGTCATACTCAAGAAATCTTATAGGTCCTTATATAATGAATTTTGACTTTATGGACTCAAAAGCAATTATTTCTGAACAAAGAACAAGAAAAACGCTTTTAGAATATCATAAAGATCCTGTCTTGGAAAATCTAATATTGACAAGATTGGAATTGATGAATACGCAAAAATTATCTTATGAAAGTCAAATTGATAATGGTATTGAATTATTAAAGCGAATTAAGGAAGCAATAAAAAAATAACAAAAGGCTAATCGAGCATATATGTCCTGTCGTGCAAAAGTCCGCCAAGTCAAATATACGAGCCGTTAAAACAACTATAGATTTAATATGACAAACATCCTTGACGGTGTTAAATCAGCCGACATAAAAATCACTAAGGAAGTACAAAGTCTTAGTGATATGGTAAAAGATCCAGGTCTTTCCGTTGTAGATAGAATCGAATCTTTTGAAGATATAATGTCTCTTGAAATTGGTGATACCTCACTTAAAAGAGCTCGTAACCTTGAAAGGGAACTTAACATCCGACAATTGTATATTAAATATGAAGGTGAAAATCCATCTGGTACACAAAAAGATCGTATTGCTTTTGCTCAGGTGCAGGATGCACTTCGTAGAGACTACAAAATCATTTCATTGGCAACCTGTGGCAATTATGGTGTAGCAGTGGCTTATGCCGCCTATCTGGCAGGAATGGAATGTAAAATCTTCATCCCCAAAACGTACCACACAGCGCGCTTAAAAGAAATGGAAATTTTCGATGCTGAAATCATTAGACTTCCTGGCACCTATGAGCATACCGTCACACAATCGAGTGAATTAGCGTTGAAAAATAAATGGTATGATGCCAATCCAGGTGGGTCTAATACCTCCCTTCAAATAACTGCTTATGCTGAAATTGCAAACGAAATTTATGATGAATTACACGATGCTCCGAAATTCATTGCTTGTCCGGTATCTAACGGAACCCTCCTTGCCGGGGTTTATCGTGGATTTGTAAGACTTTATAAACGTGGAAAAACTTCAAGAATCCCTAGATTCATAGCAGGATCAGCAGCTTTCAAAAACCCTATTATTTCCTCTTTTAAGGCAGATTTTGAAACTTGTTTGGATATTGATCCCAAACTGATTAAGGAAACTGTAATCAACGAACCCCTGATCAACTGGCACAGTTTTGATGGGGATGAAGCCCTTTATGCCATTAGACAATCAGGGGGTGATGCGCACCACATAAGTGATAAAAAAATGAAAGACATGAGTACCTTCCTGCATAAAAAAGAAGGGTACAGGATTTTACCGGCCTCCACTTCCGGCCTTATTGCCTTTCTTCAAATACATGAAAAAAATGAAATGATCAACGACAGATATGTAGCAATTTTAACCGGCAAATACTAAAAATGAAAAAAACAATTGATGGTAAAGCACTGGTCTATGCGCATGGCGCATTTAATACACCTAATGGAAAAACGGCACACGGACTGGTAAGGTTCACCGAAAGATATGAAGTGGTTGGGGTACTTGATTATAGGTATGCCGGTCAGGATGCCGGTTTGATCCTTGATGGAAAAAAGAATAACATCCCCATCTTTAAAGATTTAAAGCAGGCTATGTTAAAGCTTTCGGCATCGGATAAGCCAAAATCATTGGTTATCGGTCTGGCTCCCGACGGAGGACGACTTCCGGCTGAAGCAAAAGAAACGATTAAAGAAGCACTGCAACTGGGTATGAACGTGGACAGTGGTCTGCATGATTTTTTGTATAAAGATTCTGAATTGATGGCCATTGCTAAAAAAAATAATTGCCGCGTGCGGGATGTCCGCAGAACACCGGACCGCGATCAATTACATTTCTTTACCGGGAAAATTGAAGAAGTCGACTGCTTGAAGATTGCTTTGTTGGGAACAGACTCAGCCATCGGAAAAAGAACAACTGCATGGATCATTGTACATGCCTTCAGACAAGCAGGCCTAAAAGCAGAAATGGCAGGAACCGGCCAAACTGCATGGATGCAAGGTGCGAAATATTCCATGATCATGGACAGTTGTATCAATGATTTTGTTTCAGGAGAAATTGAACATGCAGTGCACGAAGCATGGAAAAATGAATCACCAGACCTCATTATCATTGAGGGACAGGGAAGCTTGATGAACCCAGCTTATCCTGGTGGATTTGAAATTCTGGCGGCCGGGAGACCTGATTATGTGATCATTCAACATGCACCAAAACGAAAAGAGTATGATGGATTTGCGGGTTATGTGTTACATCCGATAAGAGAACAAATCAATGCTATCGAAACCATTTCGGGTAAAAAAGTGATTGCCATTACCATAAACCATGAAGACATGACAAAACAAGAAATATTGCCTGCCTGTGCTAAGATTACGGAAGAAACCGGATTACCGGCGTTTGATGTGCTCGAACATGGAGCGGAGGAATTAGTTGAAATTATAAAGTCCTATTTAAAATGATTACGCTTAATTTGTTCAAAGTATTGCGAAAGCTTACTATAAAGCGTATTCACATTGAACCAAGAAAGGTTAAGGCGACCTATAGTGTTGAAAAATACTCCGGCCAAACCACTTCCTTTGAATTGATTTACTCTTATGACCATCCCTATTTCAGTAAGAAAAATCCGGCAGATGTCAACTTAGCTTCCATGATGCTTGCTCAGGTTGCCTTGAATTACGGATTGTTTTTTGAAACGATAGAATTTGATGGTTTATATGAAAAAACCGACATGCAGTTTTTAAAAGCCATGATGGAAAACACGTCACGTGAGATCCTGACCAACAAACTGCTCATTAAAAATGAATTTCTAAAAGCACCTTTTAATACTTTACAACCTGAAAAAAGGGATCAATACACACAAGCCAAATTGTTATTCACGAATACCCAATTCAATAATTTAAAACTCAGTCCGGAAAAATCCAAAACGGATCACAATAAATATGCAATACTTAGCAGTGGAGGAAAAGATAGTCTATTGACTTATGGAATTATTAAAGAAATTGGAGAACCTTATCCTGTTTTTATAAACGAAGCAGGAAGGCATTGGTTCTCCGCCGTAAATTCGCATCGTTATTACAAAACAATAGAACCCAATACCACTAAACCATGGTGCAACAGCGACCGCTTGTTCAACTGGATGTTGAAACAATTGCCATTTATCAAAGAAAATTATACGAGTATACGAGCTGATATTTATCCAATCAGACTTTGGACAGTAGCGGTTTTCTTGTTTGGCGCAATTCCAATTGCTAATAAAAAATCCATTGGAAATATTTTGATAGGAGATGAATATGACACCACAGTAAAGGGAAACTTAAACGAAATTTTACACTATAATGGCCTTTACGATCAGAGCAAATATTTTGATAATGCCATGACGCGCTATTTCAGAAGTAAAGGATGGAACATTTACCAATATTCTTTGCTTAGAAGCTTATCAGAATTGCTCATTATGAAAATTTTGATCAAACGATATCCTGAACTGCAGGAACATCAGGTATCCTGTCATGCAGCACATGAACTGGAAGGAAGAATGTATCCTTGCGGTAAATGTGAAAAATGCCGTAGGATTATTGGAATGGTGAAGGTACTTGGTGAAAATCCCCAGAAATGCGGTTACAATCAAAATCAGATCGCAGATGGTCTTCAGGCTTTAGCAACAAAATCGATCAAACAAATCGGCAGTGATGCTGCCCATTTATATTATCTGTTGTTGGAGAAAAATTTGATTGAACACAATGCATTCACTGCCAAGGCATCTAAAGCCCATCCTGAGATAATGAAACTAAGATTTGACCAGGAAAGAAGCAATCTTGAAGATATACCTTCGCATATCCGAGAACCTCTTTTTGCTATCCTGAGTGAGTATGCCAATGGTGCCGTAAAAAGAATAAACAACCGTTGGGTTGAACAAAGAATAGACGACAATTTTTTAAATGAAGTAAAATATAAATTCGATGAAGAATAATAAAAAATACCCTGATTATATGTGGGCAACGCTTACATGGACCGAAATTGAGGAGCGATTAAAACAGGTGGATACAGCCATTTTGCCCTGTGGCGCTATAGAGCAACATGGCCCACACCTGCCCTTAGATGTAGATTTTTTTGACGCTGACTATATGGCGCGCAAAGTGGCAGCAGCTTGTCTGGATCCTAAACCTTTTGTGTTGCCTCCCATCCCTTATGGGGTATCCTATCATCACAGTGATTTTAAAGGAACGCTGTCCGTTACTAACAACGCCTTATCAGCCCTTATTTATGACCTGGGAATGAGCCTGGCTCATAATGGTATCAAGAAAATAGTTATTCTTAACGGTCACGGTGATAACGTACCCACTTTAACCTATGCCGCACAGATGATTAACCGTGATGCTAGAATATTTGTTTGTGTCGAAACTGGAGAAACAAGTGATGTGGATTTATACAATTTGATCGATACGCATAACGACATTCACGCAGGGGAAATTGAAACAAGTACTACTTTAGCCCTTCGGCCTGAATTGGTGGATATGGAAAAAGCTGTAGACGGCACGTTGAATTTTGACAATGAATACCTTGATTATACATCCGATAGAGGGGTTAGTTGGTATGCACATACTGAACGTTTAACCAAGTCAGGAGTCATGGGGGATGCTACTAAGGCAACCGCCGAAAAAGGTCATCAAATGTGGGAAATTATGATCCGCAAAATGACTGATTTCGTAGAAACCATTAAAAATACACCCATCGATCAATTATATCAAAACAGGTATTAATGTGAAGATATCAACCACGGAATACTTCTAGTTGGATTTACCATTGTGGCTATCTCCTCAAAAGACTACTGAATGATACAGTTGCCCAACCACTAGTATTATTAAGATTAAAATACGAAAAAGGGTACCACCGGTTGTAGATGCTGCAGCACCTATTAAATGACCGTCAAAAAGGCCGAAATAGGTGATTGTTAATAATGAAAATTTAATTATGAGTATACTCAGAGATTAATCTCCGTTTTGCATGATATGATACATACATCAATTGAAGCATATAGCCCAAACCCGCTTCTATTATTGACATGGTGGCAATGACCTAATATGATTTGATAGCACGAAAAACTAAACTTCTGCTACATTATTTTCTTGCATGGCAAAGAAATTTTTCGATCGCCCGGTAAAATGAAAAATTGATAGTACGTTGAATTTATTGTATCTTATAAAGAAAAAGTGTCATGAAAACCCTGAAAACGCTTTTATCCTTTTTATTAATTCCCCTATCGATATCAATTTTTGCCAATAATATTCAAGTCACAAATGTAACCCTTGCATCAAAAAATACGGTTCAGGATTATTATATGATTGAATTTGATTTAAGCTGGGAGAACTCCTGGCGAACTTCCAGCTTTGAAAGCAATTGGGATGCTGCCTGGGTATTTGTAAAGGCCACCATTCAGAATCAACAGGCATGGACCCATGGATTCTTAAATTATGTCGATGGCGCCAACGATGGACATACAGCTGCAACGGGAAGTATTATTCAAACTGCTGTAAATACTTACGGAACGGCAAATTTAGGCATTGGTGTTTTTATTTATCGCAGTGCAGATGGAATTGGCAACGCTAATTTTGAAGAAATAGCGCTTCGCTGGAATTACGGGGATAGTGGTTTCGATGATGATGATGTAATAGATATAAGTGTGACCGCCATCGAAATGGTTTATGTACCTCAGGGCGAGTTTTATTTGGGCGATGGCATGGGAGATTTTGGACAATTTGAATTGGGTACCAGCGGATCACCATATTTAGTGAGTAGTGAAAATGGCCTAACCCTTGGAGGAGGAGGTGCATCAAGCTTAGGAAATAGCAATGCAGCCAATATGCTTGCTGCGGATGATTTTAATGACGCAGTCAGTCAATCCTTACCTGCTGATTTTCCAAAAGGATACGATGCCTTTTATTGTATGAAGTATGAAGTAAGTCAAGCTCAGTATGCCTCATTTTTGGCACATCTTGATCAAGCCCAACGGAGTGAGCGAACCGAAGTAATCTATGTAAACAATATAAATGTCTATCCCATACAAACCGGTAATCATTACGGTATACCTGAGCATCCCTGGCGTGCGATGGACTATGCAGCCTGGAGTGATATGGCTGCTTATTTAGATTGGTCAGGCCTCCGGCCTATGAGTGAAATGGAATATGAAAAAGCTTGCCGGGGTTCACTTGAACCGATTGCCGAAGAATATGCCTGGGGAAATGACTCTTGGTATCTGGAAGGTATATACACTTTAAGCTCAGAAGGAACCAATTCAGAAACCATCAGTAACGGGATGGGTGTCCAGGTAGGTAATGCAAATTCCGTTTCAATTTACCAAGGATTTGGCAGGCCCCTTCGATGCGGAATATTTGCGGCTAGCGCTGAGAATAAATCTCGTCAGGAAACCGGAG
>JAHEJC010000248.1 GCA_024639065.1 Lewinellaceae bacterium
CTATCAAAAAGGATCTCATTTAGCCATCTGGAGAAACCATAATTTACCATCGGGAACCTATTACTATCGATTGAAATTCAACTCGTTTACGGATGTTAAGAAAATGGTGCTAATTAAATAATCTCATATTGGAGATACTCCCGGGTCACTCGTGGACTCGGTAGTTGTTACCATTGTTAACGGTTTGTACTCGGCGTTGCGACCGGATGGGAGATATAAACAAGAGTACTTTGTTCTCTACTGGCTTTCTATTGTTCCTTTTGTCCGTAAATTTTCTCTATTGGAGCCGAGTCTAAATACATTTCAATTCGCGAAATTTTTCCTTCCTTCATCGTGATTTTAGTTACCATATCCCATGTTACTTCTTCCTTGTCAAAAAAGGAAGCAGTTTCATTTTGGGAATAGTAAATCGCATTTCCTTTGATGGCGAAATCCACAGGAAGCCCCGTCCCTTCCTTTATTTTTTCATATTTTTCTTCATAGTCATACCTTTCCAAAATTTCGTTAATTCCATTCCGTTGCGCAAATAGCGGTTTTAATGATTCATTAGTAGGAGTGTAATTTGACCAAAAAACTATATCCTCTGCCATATAATTACTTAATTCCTTAGCAAATTGGTCAGCAGTAATTTCTTTCGCAATGTACTTTCCTGCCGTCTCTGCCAAAATTCCTATTACTTGCATATTATTTTGTTCTTCATCTGTTAGAGTTGAAGTTTCATTATCATTGGCATTTTGGTTTACCATTTCTGACTCCATTTTGGTTTTGCTTATTTCATTTTGCTTTGGTTGATTATTGCAAGCTGCAATAATGAGTATGATTAATAGTAAATAAAGGTTCTTCATTTTATTTTGATTTTTTATTTTTCAACTTGCCCATTGGAGTAGGTTCTGATAGTTCTTCAATATTATTATCTCCTAAAGATAACTATCAGATAGCAAATCCGCTACAACGGTTAAAACGCATCCATAAATCGTTCTATCCTATCCGGATCTAATTCATTCTTAGCCATACCGTCCCGTTTAAAATAACTTCCAACTATAGCACCATCCGCCCTCTCGATAAATCGCTCTTTATTTTCTAGCCTCATCCCACTCCCAATCAATACGGGTAAGTGGGTGCTTTCTTTAACGATCTTCAATTCCTCTATATTGGTAGCTTTCCCGGTACCTGTACCCGTAACCAGGATGGCATCTACCAGTCCCCGGTCGGTCAAGTCATGGGTCCATTGAATCAAATCAGGAGTTGTTATTGGACTGGCGTGCTTGACATTGATATCACTCCATATCTGGCACGGTGAGTTGAGCTGTGACTTGAGTCTTAGTGTATCATAACTCCTGCCCTGAATAATCCCTTGATCCGTCAGCATGGCATGCATGTGCACGTTAACTCGGATAAAATGGGCTTGGGTGGCTGTTGCAATTGCCAAAGCCGCATGGGCGTCATTACGCAAGACGTTAACCCCTACTGGTACAGAAACTGTCTTGACAATCTCTCGAATTATAGAAGCCATCATGGCGACCGTCAAAGTTGAGACTTGCTCGGGATAAAAAGGAGCATCTCCAAAATTTTCAACAATTAATCCATGAATACCGTGCGCACTGAGCATGCTGGCTTCGGCAAGTGCACGTTCATAGATGCCAAAAATATCTCCATTATAAGCCGGCGCGTCAGGCAATGGTAAGAGATGTACACACCCGATTATGGGAAAATCCTGAGCAAATAATTCACGGAAGTTCATCATAAGATTATATAGATATTGGAACAATCGTATATCATAATGCAATCAATAAATTTGATTCAACAATTTATATCTTGAGTTATCACCTATTTGAAATCAAGGCACCTTCCTGGTTGCCAATGAAAACAAAAAATGAATATGCGCATTTAATAGGTAATAATCCTAATCCACTATTAAGTAATTCAATCTTCTGAAATCAATGTTGAAAAGGTTTAAGAAAAATAAGAAATTAATCATTGAACCCTATCGGGGATATGCCTCTTCACGAAAGTTATATATAAGAGGCCGAATCCTTGCTCATAAAAAGATTGTGGTAGAGCAACAAGAAAATTTTATCAATACTTTCATGGACAACTTCAAGCGATTTGATTCGAACGAAATTCCAAATGTCCCGTTGACATTAAATTTTCATTCAAAAAGTTACGAAATCAAATCCGACCGGGAGGGATTCTTCTTACTCAATGAAGACCATGGACCACCTTTGGGAGATATAGCGCGGTGGGAGCATATAGATATAAAAACATCAAATTTAACAACGCATAAATGGACAAATCAACATGCTCGTACCCAAGGCGAAATATTGATACCTTCTGCGAATGCACAATATGGAGTGATCAGTGATATCGATGACACCATATTAAAAACAAACGTATCGGTCATGGCCAAAGCCATTCATAATACCCTGTTCAAGAATCCCTACGACCGTCACCAATTAATGGGTATGTCCACCTGGATTCAAGGATTTCAACAATCAAAAAATCCAATCTTCTATGTTTCGAAAAGCCCTAGAAATATCTTTAACTATTTATCTCAATTCCTAATAATCAATCAATTTCCTAAAGGTCCCATATTATTAAGAGATTTTGGTAGACAAGGAACGATTCGAGCCAAAGATTCGCCGGGACACAAAAAAGAGGAAATCGTCCGTATACTTCTCGCTTATCCCCACTTGAAATTTATATTGATTGGTGATATAGCAGGAGATGATCCTATGATCTATCATGAGGTCCAATCAGAATTTCAAAATTCCATTTTAGCCATTTACATTCGAGATATTAAGCACCGACGAAAACAAAAGAAATTTAGTAAATGGTTAGATAACCGGTCCTTCCCCAACTTATTTGTCATGAAAAATGCCTGGGAAGGTGCCCATCATGCCCATGATCAAGGGTGGATTTCTAATGGTACCCTCCAAAAAATGAAAACTGAATTCTTTGAATCATAATCAACCCCTGGTTAAATAACTCATTACACCTTTTTTTCTGATTCTCGTTGCTGTACCATCTTAGTAGCCTGGGTTAAGAATCATAAACAACCAAATTGACAAATTATTCAAGCGTTGGGAACGATCTCCAGAAATAATCGGATTGTATGTATAGTTACCTAACCAACGGTAGAGTCCAGGTATAGCGCTTTGGGCACTCATAATACCAACCGAAAAAGTGGATAACCAGGCAGGATAACTTTTTAAACTAAATCATTTGACTTACTTTTATCAAAAATCTGAATTATGACTAGATTGATCCTCTTGATTAGCGCAACCTTCTTTTTTGCAATACAAGGTAACGCTCAAAATCTGGAAGGTGCCTGGACTTCGGAAGAAGATGGTGTCACCAGATGGCTGTTAATGGTTGACGGATGTTTTACCTGGACTAAATATGCTACTTTAGATGGATTTTACCAGAATACCATTGGGGGTACTTACCAAAACAACAGCAATCAAATAAGTGCTACCATCGAATTCAATCCTCATGATTCTACCGAAGTAGGACAGACTTTAAGATGGAAATACACACTAATAGATGATAAAATAATAATCCGACTAAAGGATGATCAACCTTTTGAGTTTACTAAAACAGCATCATCAAGCCCTGCTGAACTGAGTGGTGCTTTTTTGTTTTCAGGAAGAAAACGTGATGGAGAAATCTCCAGACGCGATACTGACCAGCCCCGAAAGACTATGAAGATACTAGTAGGTGATCGATTTCAATGGATAGCCTATCATGTAACCGAGAAAAAATTTATGGGAACAGGCGGCGGAAATTACGCAACAATTGATGGTGTTTATACCGAAAATATTGAATTCTTTTCCAGAAATCAAAGTCGTGTTGGCGCCAGCCTTGAATTCAATTATGAAATTATTGACGGAGAATGGCACCACACAGGTAGTAGTAGCTCGGGTCAACCGCTTTATGAAATCTGGAGTAGGCGTAATAATTCGTTACCGAAATATTGATATAGTTAAAAGTTAATAGTTTAATAGTTAATAAAACCGGGCGAGTCTTTCCTTGAAAATATACGGGTCTCCTCTTTTGTCTTTTAACTCTGAGTCCACTCCGGGAACAGATTATTTTCATAAAATGAGTTATTTTGGATGAAATTTTTATTTATCGAGATTCGGTGATGCCTGAGTTTCAGCTAATTGAGAAAAATGAAAATATCCCTGCCTGCCACAGGCAGGGCCAAAAGAAACTTTTTTGATTTGGTATGTTTTCCGTAGTGGACTCAGCTCTTAACTTTAATCAGAATCCATCCACAAATACCCTGAATCTAGCTTCAGCAATTACGGGGTTTGAGTTGGCAACGATGTGTATGGTTACTTCATCTTCACCATATTCGTCACTACTATCATAAGTAACTTCTATCTTACCCCTATGCTTTGGCTTGATCACTTCTTTAGGCCATTTTATGGTGGTCGTTTCTGAGGGACCGGTGACAATAAGTATCTTAAGGTCGACGGAACCAACATTAGTAAAGTGAAAGGTGTGTTTTTTAATTTCTCCTTTTTTGATCATGCCAAAATCGTGGAAAGATTCATCCAATTTGATTTGTGCATACAATAACTCCGAGTCAATTTGGATTCTATCCCAAAGGAAAGGGAGTTGTATATTTCTAGCCCCTCCATCATTGTTTCTGCTGGCTCCACCTCGAGGACTTCCTTTCAGTACTTCCTTCTTGATTTCAATCGTTCGCGGGCCTTCAATAATCTTAAATTCAGTTCGACGATTAAATCGATGTTCATTATCATCACATTGAACTCCATTCACACATCTATTTAATATGAATTGTTCCCCATAACCCACTGCTTTTATACGAATAGGGTCGATACCCTTATTTGCGATCCAATCTTTGGCTGAAGTAGCCCTTCTCAAGGATAAATCATCGTTGTAGTCATCATCACCCTGGGCATCGGTGTGCGAGGACAACTCAATGACCATATCAGGATATTGATTCAATAGATCCAACAACACATTCAAATCTTTTTCAGCTTCCTGTAGGATTTGATCATCATCAAAATCATACAATATGTTATTCAATCGGATCGGTTCATTTATAGTAATAGTTTCCATCTCCGGTTCAGCTGGAGGAATAGGCTTCAACGTCATATTGCGTTGGATCTGATGATCTTCTACAATACCGACGGTATTAATAGTCAGTGAATCCGGGTAGTAACCCTCTCGGGTGTAGACGACTGAATAAGCTTTATCGGTTTCAAGTGCAAATCCAAATGCATTGGTTTCGGCATTGGTCTGTGAAGAAGATTTACCAAAGTCTCCTTCCAGCATTTCGAATATTTTGACAGTGGCTCCCGTCAATGGCCCTTCTGGGCTAAATACCCCAGTGATAAACTCTATGTTAATCTGTTTTTCCTGGAAGAAAAACATTTCATCACAACAGGTCTTTCCCTTTAAGGATCTGGATCCGGCCGATGGTCGATTGGAAACTAAGAATCCACCCTGTCCAGTAGGATCCAATGTATAGAAAAGATCATCCACACTACTGTTGTATCTCAAGCCCATGTTAGTCGGGGTTGACCATTTGGTTCCATCCCAGGTAGTCTTAAATATATCTAATCCGCCTAACCCTGGCCGGCCATCGGTGCTGAAGTACAAAGTAGCATCAGACCAAAATGGGGTAATATCATCCCCACTGGTATTGATCGTTTCACCCAGCGTAGTCGGTGTGTCATATTCTTCATTGCCTTGATGGGTCGCATAATAGAGATCGAAACCGCCTTGACCGCCATCAATATTGGCTGAGAAAAATAAAACGTCATTTCCAAACAGTTCTCCAGGGGTCGGGTTTTTAATAATATAATTACCATTCACCCCTCTCACTTCTTTGGGTGTACCCCAGCTGTTGCCTCTTTTCTCGGCAACAAATACACTACTGTTCGCCATAGTCGGACCATTAAAAACCATTTTGGTAAAATACATTTTGGATCCATCTTTGGAAACTGCCACATTGCCGGTATGCACACTCGGTGAATTAATTGACTTGGCTAAAGGTTTTGGTTTTTGCCATTTACCACTTTTATTCTTGGAAGCTTTGTAAATTTTGGCATGGTAATCTTGATCTTTTCCATCCAAAACAATAGGCTCCCGGCTAGTAATCGCGCTGAAATATAAATTACCATCCGCGTCCATAGTTGGGGATGCATCGGTCTGGAATGAATTTACCGGAGATCCAACATTAACGACTAAAATTTCTTCATTAGCCAACAGGTCTTCCATTTCTTGAATACCCTTTACTTCCAATGCAGCTGCCTTCCGGAGATCATTATCGGTCGTTACTTCTAAAAAAGCTACAAACTGATCGAAAGCCTCCTGGTACTTTGAATTTCTTTTTAAAGTGCGGGCATATTGATATATGGCTTGGATATATAATTTATCTTTATCGCGCTTGACAATTCTACCATACCAGCTTTCTGCTCTTTTGTAATCTCTGAGCGCGTAATGTAAGTCCGCGATACGCAAAGCAATATCCTGTTCACGAATTTCTTTGTATGCTTTCTCATACCACTCAACCGCATTATAATAATCATTCTCGGCAAACTTTTCATCGGCTACTTCAAGCATGATCTCAGGGGTTACTGAGCTAATAGGTTGAGCAATAATAATAAGGGAGGTAAATAATAAAAAGATGGAGAAGCCTATTTTCACCATTAGTCATTGTTTTTTTCCAGTTACTAAAACCTGGGGCAGAACAGAATGTTATCCACCTTAGGTTTTTTATAAATTTTAGCTATGTAAGTAGCACCTAATTCCAATGCCCCTACAGAATTAGTAGCAGGTGAAAGTCCAGATGTATTTAAATCATAGGCCATACCCACTCGAAAGTCACCATAATCCAATCCTACGTATAACTCTGCGGCATCCTGGACACGATAACCTACTCCAAAATTAACGATAACTCCTTTCGATTCGTTCATTATCAAGCCGGCAATGGCAGCCACATTAAGCTCATCACCCTTACCGGATACATTTTGATACAGCACGGTCGGCGATAATAGCAATTTATCTGTCAACGATAAATTGACGGAAGCATGCGCTTGAACACGCATGGGTAGTTTGTAAGTGACTCCATTAACTAACGGTTTCCTTGGTTGAGTAATATGATTCACCGCTAACCCTAAGGTCATAAAAGCCGTTTCCCCAACTACCCCCTGGTATAATATCCCGGCTGAATAGTCAGTCTTCCCTCCTCGTGCTTGATCATCACCTTGTTCTCCGATCAATTGTCGGTCTGTACTTCTGCCTCCTCCCTGTAGTTCAGTCAGAAAAATATTATCTGTCCCGGAAAGTAACTCCTGATCGATCTTACGGCTGATCGCACCGCCTTGAATGCCTATGGTTAAGACTTTATCCCGATCCTTGTCTAACGCAAAATGATAAGCAGCACTTAACAAAGAAGCGCCATACTTCAACTTAAGACTGCCGCTCTGATCTTGAAAAAGCATTAGGCCTACTCCTACCCAATCTTCATCTCTAAATCCCTTAATAATGGGCGCATCCACCGATACAGAATAGGTTTTGAATTGGCCATTAAAGCCTAATGGACTCGATCCGACCACACTAAACCATTGATCGCGATAAATACCACCTAGACGAACCGATCCTTCAAAGTTTCCAGTATTGGCTGGGTTTAAGGTAAGTGGTGACAAAAAGAACTGGGAAAAGTGAATATCCTGAGCAGTGGTAGTAAAGCACATTACTATAACACAACATATTACATATACTATTCGACGCATATTCTAGAATTGTAGCGAAAGATAAGTTTTTTTTGTAAAACGAAGTAGCTTAAATAGTAATGAGTATTGAGTATTGGGTATTGAGACACAGATCAGAAGCCAAAGAATAGAAGGCACACAAAATTAAGTAATTAGTTGACTGAGTTTATTAAGTTGATTGAGTTTCAATCCAGCTTGACGAAAAGTGCTATTTCAGGTATCCTTTGTGCGGTAATTGGTAATTTAATGAGTTTAAATCGCGTCCTCTGTAGACCTGATTACGAAGATTACAAATGAAGAAATATTAATACAATTGTAGCAAAATTTTCTAATCTTATTTGAAAAAGACTTATTTTAATACGTAATTCTTGAGTGAATTCACTTTTTTTTTGCCTGCTCTGATAACGAAATGGTTTTTTCTGACACTAAATTAAGGAGATTAGTAAATATAAATCTTTCTTTAAGCAAATCAAACATAAATAATATGAATGACCAAATCCTGATCATCGGTGGCACCGGAACGACGGGTCGATCGCTCGTTGAATTATTAAAGTCCAGTGATGCTAACTATAAAGTAATGGTTAGAAACTATGCCAAAGCTGCACCCCTGCAAGCTGAAGGCGTGTCTACGGTGATGGGAGAACTTGGTGACTGGCCAGTCATTGAATCCATTTTAAATGATATAGATACTGTTTTCCTACTTTCCAGTCCCTCCCCTACCAAAGTAGAAGAGCAAAATGGACTGATCGATCAAGCTGTAAAGGCTGGCGTAAGAAAAATTGTAAAAATATCTGCCGTCATTGCTGATGTAGGATCGCATATTCATCTGGCCGATTGGCATGGGACCATCGAAAACCACCTCATAGCCAGCGGGCTGGATTATATAATTTTGCGGCCTCATTCGTTTATGCAGAATATGCTCATGCATCTCGGCTCAATCAAAGGTCAGAACAGCATCTATGAGTCGATGGGCACAGCAAAAATTCCAATGATCGATACCCGTGACGTGGCTCAGGCCTCTTTTGATTGTCTAATTCGTAATAATTTAAACAATAACACCTACGTAATCACCGGACCTGAAGCGATCAGTTATGATGATGTAGCCAATGCTTTATCAAAAGCCACTGGAAGGCAAATCAACTACATACCCGTACCGTCAGAGGCACACAATCAAGGCATGAAGACAGCAGGCTTACCCGATTGGTTGGCTGATGACCTTACCTTCATGAGTAAAAATTGGGGCCAAAAGGAAGTGCATCAGCCGACCTCCGATTTTAAAAAGATCTCCAGAACCCAGCAATATGATATTGATCGATTTGCCAAAGATTATGCCGGATATTTTTAGCTGGAATTAAGGGGAGTCAGTGTAATTAATATGGAATTTGAGTATTGAGTATGGAGTATTGAGACACAGATCAGAAGCCAAAGAATAGAAGACACACAAAATTCAGTAATTAGTTGACCGAGTTTATTAAGTTGATTGACCAGGAGAATATTTGTGGAGCAGGCGGTTCGCCAGACCCAATTATTGGACACGTGATACACAGAGACTGCCCACCAAATTTAAACACCTTGATTCAATATCTTTGAGCGGACGTGTTTTGAGATTGACGCATTCTTACAATCATTTGCTCATTATGGTTCATACATTTGTTAAAACAAAAACATCATACACATGCAACCGTTAAAACAGACTCAGCCCGATCCATTATTTTTATCCTGGAAGAATCGTTGTATCGATTTTATGAAAGCTTATCAAGAGCAAAATGTAGACCAGATGCTCAGTTACTGTGCTGCTGATTGTCGGGTAGAATTCATTCCATTGGGTG
>JAHEJC010000249.1:0-8261 GCA_024639065.1 Lewinellaceae bacterium
AGGCACGCTCCGCTTGCAATATAAGCATTTCGTGACCATTTTTTATCTGTGCGCCTCTACTTTTACCTAATTTTAAAAATGCCGTTACGGCGGGATTATAAATTAGATCATATAATAAATGATGCCGCGAAATATGGGTATATGGAATGTCTGGAAACTGTTGAATATTGGGATGCATTCCAAGGGGTGTGGTATTGATTATTAAAGGATGAAATTCTAGGATCGATTGATTCAAATCAGCATATCCAATTTGACCAGGTGTAGGATTTCTGGAAATCGATTGATATTCGATACCTAATGAGTTCAATACATATTTTACTGCTTTACTTGCACCACCCGTACCAAGAATCAACGCTCTTTTATGATGGGATTTTAATAAAGGAAGGATTGATTGCTCAAATCCGTAAACGTCCGTATTAAAACCAACTAATCTTTCGCCTTCACGCTTAATGGTGTTTACTGCTTGAATGGAATCAGCAATTTCGTCCAAATGATCCAAATATGGGATGATCTGCTCCTTATAAGGAATCGTCACATTGATGCCGATCAGGTTTTTGTGCTTTTTAAATAATGCAGGAAAAAGTTGAATCTTCGGTAATGGGAAATTTTCGTACCAATGATCCAAAATTTCATTTTGTTCAAATTTGCTTTGAAAATAAGATTTTGAAAATGAATGGCTTAACGGAAATCCTATTAAACCTAGTAATGTCTTATAGTGATCAAGGTCTTTTTGCACACAGACTATTTCGTAATGTTATTAAATCTGACAAAATGGCATACTATGAATAAAAACTGTATCTTTGCGGCGCAAAAATAGAACCTTTATGGATCTTACGAGTACAAATACAAGAGAAATATTGAAAGATAAGCAAGGCGAAGTTTATTTTAATAAGTCCCGGCAAGAAAATTTTGATCAAAAGAAATTTTACATCGAAAGCTATGGCTGTCAAATGAACTTCAGCGACAGCGAAATCGTAGCTTCCCTCCTTGGCGAAGTTGGCTATTCTGCCACTCAAGATATGTTTGGAGCTGAACTGATTCTGATAAACACATGCTCCATTAGAGAAAGAGCAGAAGATACCGTTAGACAAAGACTTCGAGTTTTTGATCAAGTAAAAAAACAAAAGCCAGGCACTTTAATTGGTGTTTTGGGATGTATGGCCGAAAGGCTCAAGAAGAAATTTCTAGAAGAAGAGAAATTAGTTGATATCGTCGTAGGGCCTGACGCCTATAGAGATCTACCCAACCTTATTGCATCTGCTGAAGAGGGTGAACGACCTATCAATGTATTATTGTCGCGTGAAGAAACTTATGCTGATATCAGCCCCATCCGACTTAACTCAAATGGTGTAACGGCATTTATCTCGATCATGCGAGGATGTGATAATATGTGCTCATTTTGTGTGGTACCTTTTACCCGTGGGAGAGAAAGGAGTAGAAATGCATTTTCGATCCTGGCTGAAGCGACCGATCTTTTTGAGCAAGGTTATCGGGAAGTTACTTTGCTCGGTCAAAATGTAGATTCTTATAAATGGTCAAATCCTGAAAATAATGAAATCGTAAACTTTGCCCAGCTACTGGAACGAGTGGCAAAAGTAGCTCCCGATTTGCGGATTCGCTTCTCCACGTCTCATCCCAAAGACATTACGGATGAGGTGCTGTACACCATGGCCGCACATGAAAATATTTGTAAATATATCCACCTACCAGTGCAATCCGGTAACAGCCGGATCCTGAAATTGATGAATCGTACCTATGATCGTGCCTGGTACCAAGAACGCGTGAATAAGATTTATAATATTATGCCTGATTGTGCCATTTCTTCTGATATGATTGCTGGTTTTTGTACCGAAACGGAAGAAGAACATCAAGACACACTATCCATGATTCCATTTGCCAACTATAGCATGTCATATATGTTTTTTTACTCTGAACGTCCAGGGACACTTGCCGCCAAAAAATTAGAAGATGATATACCGTTGGAAATAAAAAAGCGTCGCTTGCAAGAGATAATTGATCTACAACAAAAAACATCCCGAGCACATAATCAACGAGATATCGGATCAGTCTTTAAAGTATTAATTGAAGGTGATTCAAAAAAATCTGATCAATATTTTAAAGGCAGAAACTCACAGAATAAGATGCTCATTTTCCCAAAGCAAAGCAATTATCAACCTGGAGCGTATGTACAGGTGCAAGTTACTGATGCAACGAGTGCAACTTTGAAAGGCCATATTACGGGCCAATAATAGAACTTAAAGAAATGAACGTACAATCCGTCAAACAACGATTTGGCATCGTCGGCCGCTCAGAAAAGCTTGAAAGAGCATTGAGCACTGCCATACGAGTTTCTAATACGGATCTAACCGTATTGATTAATGGGGAATCAGGCGTTGGTAAGGAGGTATTCTCCAAAATCATTCATGGGTTGAGTGCTCGAAAACACAATCCATTTATTGCGGTTAACTGCGGGGCAATTCCAGAAGGTACTATTAATTCAGAGTTATTTGGACATGAAAAGGGAGCATTTACTGGTGCTACTGGCGACCGAAAGGGTTATTTTGAAACCGCAGATACAGGCACTATATTCTTGGATGAGGTTGGCGAAATGCCCCATGACACACAAGCTTTTTTACTTAGAGTGCTTGAATCCGGAGAATATCTACGCGTCGGATCTTCAAAAGTTCAAAGAACCGATGTCCGGGTTATTGCCGCAACCAACGTAGATTTGATGACTCGAATCGAGAAAGGAAGGTTTCGAGAAGATCTCTTCTATAGGCTCAATACGGTACCTATCTATGTTCCCTCTTTGCGTGAACGTAAGGAGGATATTTTTATGCTATTTAGAAAATTTTCGGTCGATTTTGGTGAGAAATATAGTACTTCTCCTATTCAACTTACACCGGAAGCACGATTATATTTGGAAAATTATCTTTGGCCAGGCAACATCCGTGAACTGAAAAACCTCACGGAACAAATGTCAGTGCTTTCCGATGAAAAATTAATTGATCTAAGTTTATTATTAGACCAATTCCCACATTTGAAAAAAAGAAATTTGCCTGCGAAAAGATCGGATGTTGTAAATGGTGACATTTCTGAAAGAGAGATCTTGTACAAGCTTCTTTTCGATATGAAATCCGATTTGACCGATTTAAAAAAATTAGTGTTTGGATTAATCCAAGCAAATAATTTAAGTGTCCCCAAAGTAGATAGGACGGATTCGGTATATGCACTTGAAAGACAATATAAACCTACTGCCGATCTAAGTCCTGCCTCACCTCAAAAAAGTGGTGAGGTTGAATTTAGTCCACCCGAAAGATCTGAAGAGATGCCGATCCTGTTACGTCCTGGTGACCGGGAAGCCTATCATCAAATGGAAGTAGTAGAAGAAAATTTATCGTTAGAAGAAAATGAAAAGGAATTAATTAGAAAAGCGTTAAAAAAGCATAAAGGAAAGCGAAAAAGTGCAGCTTTGGAATTGGGAATAAGCGAAAGAACGTTATACAGAAAAATCAATGAATACGAACTAGAATGAAAATCAGACTATTCATGCTAATTGGTTTGTGCTTTCTCTTTGCAAAATGTTTCTTTTTTTACACATTTTCAGGCATTTCTATTCCCGCGGAGGCAGAAACCTTTTATATTCAAACATTTAATGAAAATTTAAAAGGATTGTATACACCACCACCTACCCTATTTCAGGATTTTACTGATGCGCTCATAGATAAGGTAAAAAATGAATCAAGTCTCGTTCAGACCAATGATGACCCTGACATAGAATTTAAAGGTTCTTTCTCTCGTTACAATGTATCTTTTGTGGCTCCAAAAGGAGGAGAGGAAGTATCCTTCAACCGATTGGAAGTAAGTGTATCAGTAGAGTATTTATATAAAAATGATGAAGAACAAAATTGGACACAAACATTTTCTTTCTTCAGTGATTTTGATGTCTCCGATAACTTAATCGATGTACAAGAAAGTCTATTAGATGAAATCGTTGAACAATTAATCGAAGATATATTTAATAAAGCTTTTACGAATTGGTAATTTTGAACTTATGGTATTGACTGGATTATCTATTTTCTTGGAAGACCTCTCCAGATCAGAAGACATCTCCAATGAAAAATTGAATGAGTGGATACATCGATATGGCTATTGCCAGTCACTACATCTATTAAAAGCTAAAAAAGAATTTGATAAAATTGGAAAAATTCCGGAATCAGAGGCCATTTACGCAGTTGATAGAACTCATTTTATCAATCAAATCAAACACGGTGAATCCTTTGTAATAACTTCACTACCAGAAAGCGAGTTTGATGAACATAAAGTTACAAACATTGCCACTGATGAATCGATTCAAAAATTGGCTACACCCTTTTCAATGCCGCTAGATTCTATTTCTAATGAACCGGCAGATCCCGAGAATGTACCTATTGCTTCTAATTTTATAAAAACTCCAGCTGAATCCCAAGAAGGATTAACCGGAACAGAAGCGAAAATCGATCAGGTCGCCGCAAAAATTTTTCTTCCCGATTTGGATGAGCTGGAAGTTCCTGTTTCAGGTCAAGAGCTTGAATTTGCGGATGAAAAAGAGCCAACACCACAAAAAGAATTTGCCTTAATAGAGGACCCTTTGGAGACTGCTGAAAGCGTTTCAAATTATACTCAAGATATAACCATAGAATCTTCCGGTTCAATCGAACCAGGAAGAGATCTTGAAGATATTGTTTTTGAATTTGAATCACCTGAAAACTCCCCACACCCAGAGGCGGTAAATGTACCTGAAACAACGGAATCCACCAAGCCTTATTTGCCTCCTAAAGTAGGAAGGGTCCAACCTTTAGAAGAACCCATTGTTTTATCTTCATTTGCACAGTGGTTACTTGCCAAAAGTCAAGAAGGAAAAATTTCAGGTGGTCCTGTTGAAGATACGAGCCAGGATATCATAGAAATAAGTCCTTTAGCTCCTGGAGAAGAAGTAGCGTCACCTGCTAATATTATTGATACTCCTGATCCGGTTCCAGCAGAACCTGAAATCGATCTCGATATTAAAACTCGAATACACAAAAGTATCGAAGAGAGCAATGTGATTAAAGAAGGGATTGCTTCGGAAACATTAGCCAAACTGCTGGTCGAACAAGGCCATTCCGACCTAGCTATTCAGATGTATGAAAAATTAATTTTGTCTAATCCCGAAAAAAGTGGTTTCTTTGCGGTTCAAATTGAAAATTTAAGAAATCCATAATGTTAACTTTTATAACGATTCTTACTGCAATTGTCTGTGTTTTACTGATTCTCGTAGTGTTAATACAGAATCCAAAAGGAGGAGGTGTTGATGCGACTTTTGGAGGTTCGAGTGCCAATCAAATGTTTGGAGCAGCAAAATCCACAGACTTCATTGAAAAGCTAACTTGGGGATTAGCAATTGCACTATTTGCACTGTGTATTATTAGCGCAATTATGGTCCAGGGAGCTGGAGGAGTTGAAAATTCGATTCCACTACAAACAGGATAATTCTTCAAAAGAAATATAGGAAACTGTGTTCGATTGAATGCAGTTTTTTTTGTTTAAAGGAAAATGTTCTTTTAAAATTTCATTAGGCTACCACATTGAAAGTGTCAAGTTGACAATTATCATGACATCAAGGAAGGTCAAAATCAGCGTAAATAGGTAATTATGTCATATATTTTTGATTGGCATATTAAATGCTATAAGGAGTTTGACAATAAGTATTATTAATTAAAGTAAATAAAGAAAAAATTTTAACTATGAAGCCAATAAACGACAGAGTGGTTGTTCAGCCATCTCCCGCGGAAGAAAAAACCAAAGGTGGAATCATAATTCCCGATACCGCAAAAGAAAAACCTCAACGAGGAAAAATCATTGCAGTAGGACCAGGAAAAGATGGTAATAAGATGACGGTCAAAAAAGGAGATATTGTTTTGTATGGCAAATATGCCGGTCAGGAATTACAATATGAAGGTAAAGACTATCTCATCATGCGAGAAGATGACATTCTTGTAGTCCTGTAAGGTAATTTTTAAAAATTAACCCTATTCAACATTATCAATTAATTAAATTTAAAAAAGATTTAAAATGGCTAAAAATATAAGTTTTGATTCAGAAGCAAGAGTAAAACTTAAAGCAGGAATTGATGCCCTGTCCAATGCGGTTAAAGTAACCCTAGGACCTAAAGGCAGAAACGTAATTTTACAAAAAAGCTTTGGTTCACCGACTATCACTAAAGATGGTGTTACGGTGGCTAAAGAGATCGAGCTGGAAGATGCTGTAGAAAACATGGGCGCTCAAATGGTCAAAGAAGTAGCCTCCAAAACCGCTGATTTGGCTGGTGATGGAACCACTACAGCTACAGTATTGGCACAGGCGATGGTATCTGCCGGCATGAAAAATGTAACAGCTGGTGCCAACCCTATGGATCTTAAAAGAGGTATTGACAAAGCAGTAAAAGCGGTGGTTGAAGCACTTGCAAAACAGTCTGAAACTATCGGAAACGACTTTAAAAAGATACAACAAGTTGCTGCTATTTCAGCAAACAATGACAATGAAATTGGACTACTGATCGCGGATGCAATGAAGCGAGTGACCAAAGATGGTGTCATCACGGTGGAAGAAGCTAAAGGTACTGATACTTATGTTGACGAAGTATTAGGAATGCAATTTGATCGAGGTTATCTCTCACCATACTTCGTAACTAATACGGAGGATATGACCGTGGAATATGAAGATCCGTATATTTTGATCCATGATAAGAAGATATCAAATATGCAGGATATCGTTCCTATCCTAGAAAAAGCGGTAGGTGCAGGAAGGTCTTTATTGATCATTGCTGAAGATATTGAAAGTCAAGCATTGGGTGTATTAGTCGTTAACCGATTAAGAGCACAATTGAAAATTGTTGCCGTTAAAGCACCTGGATTTGGAGACCGAAGAAAAGCAATGCTGGAAGACATCGCTGTGCTTACTGGCGGAACCGTTATCTCTGAAGAGAAAGGATACAAACTCGAAAATACTGAGTTAGAACATTTAGGTACTGCTGAGAAAATTACCGTGGACAAAGACAACACCACAGTGGTCAACGGAAAAGGCAATACCAAAATGATCAATGCACGTATCAATCAAATCAAACAACAGATTGAAACAACCACGTCTGATTACGATCGTGAAAAATTACAAGAACGATTGGCTAAACTTTCAGGTGGAGTTGCCGTATTGTATGTGGGGGCACCTACTGAAGTAGAAATGAAGGAGAAGAAAGACCGTGTAGATGATGCGCTACATGCCACCAGAGCAGCTATTGAAGAAGGTATCGTTGCCGGAGGTGGTGTGGCCTTAGTACGGGCTATCAAAAACTTAGACAAATTAACTTCTGAGGTGGAGGATGAAAACATTGGAATTAATATTGTAAAGAAAGCACTGGAAGCACCACTAAGAATTATCGCTGAAAATGCTGGCGTTGAAGGATCTGTTGTATTTCAAGCGGTTGCAAAAGCAAAGGCAGCTGTCGGATACAACGCACGAACTGACGTGTATGAAGATCTTAAGAAAGCTGGAGTTATTGATCCTACTAAAGTAACTAGAATCGCCTTGGAGAATGCCGGTTCTATTGCTGGAATGATAATTACGACTGAATGTGTGGTCAGTGACAAACCAGAAGAAAAAGATATGGGCGGCGGAGGACATGGACACATGCCTCCAGGCGGTATGATGTAATTGATAATCTTATTGTCAAAAGATATGAGAAAGGTCAGCTAATTATTTAGTTGGCCTTTTCTTTTTTGAGTAGTTGAGTATTGGGTAGGGAGTAGGGAGACAAGGCTGTTGAACTGTTGAACCGTTAAACCGTTGAACCGTTAAACCGTTAAACACGTCAACTGATTGAAAACAAATATACAATCCTTAAGATGCCAACTGTAAAATGGTTACTCCGTCTAATTGATAAACCGTTCAACCATTTCAATATTTGACATTAGCTAGTGAGATCATTACTGGAGCATGCCAATCGCTCAAGAAAATTCCTAATCCCCTAAACCGATCAACTTCCTAACCACTTTTTCAAGTAGTTCAGTATTGAGTAATTAGTAGGGAGACAAGGCTGTTGAACCGTGTAACCGTTGAACCGTTAAACCGTTAAACCGTTAAACACGTCAACTGATTGAAAACAAATATACAATCCTTAAGATGCCAACTGTAAAATGGTTACTCCGTCTAATTGATAAACCGTTCAACCATTTCAATATTTGACA
>JAHEJC010000249.1:8361-9561 GCA_024639065.1 Lewinellaceae bacterium
TACTGGAGCATGCCAATCGCTCAAGAAAATTCCTAATCCCCTAAACCGATCAACTTCCTAACCACTTTTTCAAGTAGTTCAGTATTGAGTAATTAGTAGGGAGACAAGGCTGTTGAACCGTTAAACCGTTGGACCGTCTGACCGTTGAACTGTGTAACTGTAAAACAGTCAAACAGTCAAACATCTTTTTCCTTGCAGCTACAATATTCAATTCCAAATGGACAATTTTTGGGTTCGTAATCACAAAACTCGATTCCAAAATGTCCATTTTTAAAAAGGATGGTATTTTCCAACATCCGTTTTAAGAGCATCGGATAGATGATAGTATTTGGAGCTTTTTCTGGTAACGACACCGAATAATTGAATGCAGCCCATAGTCTAAGCAGGGCCACAACTAAGTCATCTGTTTGGGTACGGTTGAGTCGATCCGGTGGCGGGAAGAGTTCAGGAGACATGTCAAAATGATGAAACATGGACTGGCTTGCATTACCTTCCAACCAATTATCTGCTTCACGTATCGATTCGACAAAATGATTGCTTTCCTGAATAACTCCTTGGAACTCTTCAGCTTGATCATATCCTTTGGGTGGCACTAAATAAGGATCCGGGAATCCTGCCTTATAGAAATGAGGTGGGCACTTTCGCCATTGTTCGACAATCCTTTTTTCAATGTCCTGAAGCAGATAGTCGATGTATTTTTGCATGGAGCTATTTTATTAACCAGGATAAATTTAAGAAAATAATAGGACTAAGATTTGATAAAGCCTACTCGATACAAGGCTTTACAATTTCGACTAAATGTTCATATGGTTTTTATTTCCAGTTATTCAATTTTACTCTTGAGCTGGGATATATATCCGCCATAAAATTCTTTAACGGCTATAATTTCATCCATACGATTCTTTATAAATCTGACTCGATCATAAGGCCATCTTTCTATCCAAAATTCGTCATTTCCTAAATGGTACATTTTTTCTCCATTACTATGCTCCTTGTCAAAGGACCAGTACAAATGCTGATCCCCATGGCTAAATACAATGTAGACCGCTTGCTGCATATTATCACCGGGACTGAGATATGTACCCTCATAATTTGATAGATTATTTGAAATGACTTCGGAAGTTTTATAGTCAGGCTTCTCCTTTTCTAATAGAATTCGTGTTACTTCTGAGAATATATTTCGAGCATTTGCTGGTGTAT
>JAHEJC010000023.1 GCA_024639065.1 Lewinellaceae bacterium
TAAGAAATGACGAATACCCGAACATTCGATTGACGAACATTCGAACCTTGAATACGCTTATCGCCGTTCGATGGTTAGAGTAATCGGTTAATCGTCGATCAAATAATTCAGAAGCCAGAATGAAGAAGCCAAGAAGCCATGAAAAAGTTAAAAGGTAATAGTTAAAAGGTAATAGAGAAAAGTTAAAAGGTAATAGAGAAAAGTTAAAAGGTAATAGAGAAAAGGTAAAAGAAAAGCTTCTTATTAACTTGCTAGCCTTATAAGAAATGACGAATACCCGAACATTCGAACCTTGAATACGCTTATCGCCGTTCGATGGTTAGAGTAATCGGTTAATCGTCGATCAAATAATTCAGAAGCCAAAATGAAGAAGCCAGGAAGCCATGAAAAAAAGATCACCGGAGTAAATATAAATTCATTCACTCCGGTGACAAAGGATACTAGAAAGGCATCTCTTCACTATCCGCTTTCACTGGTTCCTGGTTTTTTTTCCCCAGGTGCTGAAAGTCTCGAATAATCACTTCACTGACATATCGTTTTTTCCCTTCCTGGTCTTCGTAGGATCGATTACTTTGAGTTCCTTCGACCACGACTAAGTAACCTTTCTTTAAAGATTTTTGTACGCGGTCAGCTAAATATCCCCATGCGATCGCATTATGCCAAGTGGTATCTGTAATGAACTCCCCTTCCGAATTTTTATAAGTTCTATTCGTGGCAAGTGAGAATTTTGACAATTTTTTACCATTTGATGTTTCCTTAGTTTCAGGATCTCTACCTAAGTTACCAATCAAGGAAATGTGATTTCTTACAGTTTTCATAACTAATGTTTTTTTAATAGTTTAATAATAGAATTTATAATTATGCATGCATGTCTTGTTTGACAATTCAAAGTAATGGACAAATTTTTTGGATAGTCGTAGATTAAATGTTTAACTTACGTATGTATACGTTAGTAAACGTTTACATACGACTATACCCTTATAAAATGGACAAACTTTGCTTAAATTGCAGTAAAACAATTATTGGTAGAGCAGATAAAAAATTTTGCTCAAGCTATTGCAGGTCTGCTTTTCACTATGAGCAAAAAGGACAACAGACCAATTTGGTACGCCGGGTAAATTATATTCTCAAAAAGAATCGAGACATCATTTCAAAGCTAAATCCAAAAGGGAAAACCAGGGTTTCTAAGACGACCTTACTGACTAAGGGATTCAACTTTAATTATTTTACCAACATCTATAGAACCAAGAATGAGCATGAATATAGGTTTTGTTATGATCAAGGTTATATTGAATGGGAAGATGGATCTTGCACCCTGGTCGTAAAACAAGAATACGTTGAATAACTCAATTAATTGGCAAGCATGAATCCAAGAAGAAAATTTTTGCATACGCTGGCTGGTGCATCACTCAGCATGCCCTTGATTAATAAGATTAAGTTTAACATCACGAATCCAATTATTACAAAAGATGGGTCGGTACCGATTATACTCTGTAGCCGTGGTGAAAGTTGGGGACGCAAAACACTAACGCCTGCATGGACGAAATACCAGGTGAGTAAATCGATCCTAGATGCCATTGAAGCTGGAGCAAATGTCACTGAGTTAGATCCTGAGGATATGTCAGTTGGTTATGGCGGATTGCCCAATGAGAATGGCGTTGTCCAATTGGACGCATCGGTGATGTATGGACCAACCCATAATTGTGGATCCGTTGCCGGATTGGAAAATATAAAAACTCCCTGTTCGGTAGCCCGGCTGGTTATGGAGCGAACAGACCATATGATGCTCCAGGGAGCTGGTGCCCTACAGTTTGCCAAGGACCATGGATTTGTAGAAGAAAATTTATTAACCGAGCAATCCAGACTGCGCTGGTTGAGATGGAAAGAGAATTTATCAGACCAGGATGATCGATTTCCTCCCCGGGACGGGCAATATAAACCGAGGAAAAGACCTACAGGCACTATTAACGTTTTGGGTATAGATGAAAATGGTAATATAGCAGGTATAACCACGACCAGTGGTTTGTTTGGAAAAATACCAGGACGTGTAGGTGACAGTCCCATTATAGGAGCTGGATTATATGTCGATAACGAAGTCGGTGCAGCAGGTGCCACAGGAAGAGGCGAAGAAGTAATCCGCACCTGTGGTAGTTTTTTAGTAGTTGAAAAAATGCGAGATGGGATGCATCCTCAAGAAGCTTGTGAATATGCATGTAAGCGTATTATCCAAATAAATGGAGGCAAAGAAAAAGTAGATTTTAATGATAAGTTTGTTGCTGTGAATAAAAAAGGTGAAGTTGGTTGTGCATCTATAATCGGAAATGAAAATCAAAAACCAAACCTGGCTTATTGGAATAAAGAAGGATTTCATGTTTATGCAGGAACTTATCAAATTGAGGTGGATCGCAATTAAGTCATATTAGATTGAAAAAATTTGCTACAGGCCTGTTCATCAGTATTCTATTGACCCTATGTTATCTGGAAATAGGGTTTATATCCTCTTACAAAGAACAACTCCCTCATACCACAGCTTCAGATCTATTTTTGTGGACTTCCTTAATGATTGGGATTTTTACTTGCATCGCCAGTTTGATAAACCCGATTTTCAAGTGGCCGAAAATAGTATGGAGCAAATACCTACCCGGCATAATATTGATTGTCTTGATCAGCCTTCTATGGGAACCCGTTTCGGCAGTCTTCAATAAGTTTCCTTTTCAATTGATTGATGCTACCCAATCGGATATCATTCCTCAGATACGAACGATGCTAGGTTGGTTAGTTGAAGGCGTCTTTCCCTATCAACCGATTATAGATTGGGGTTATGAATTATTCCCTACTTATCTTCCATTGACCTGGTTGCCATTTTCAATCCCTGAATTGCTCTCCATGGATTACAGGATTTTTGCCATACTTATATTAGGGATGGGTTATTTTTTTATTTGCCAGCAAAATCAAAAACACCTAATTGGTCTATTATTATCGGCAGTATTCCTTTACCTACTATTGAAACGCATCAGTGAATTTGAAGATACCATTTTGGGATATTCTATTGAAAGCATGATTGCCGGATTTTATTTATTATTTATTGCATCCTGGAAATCAACCAATAAAGTTTTGCTTGCTTCAGCGCTGGTTTTATGCCTATTATCCAGATATTCATTAGTGGTTTGGTTACCGGTATACTTCATTTTTTTATGGAAAAAACAAAACTTCACCTTTAGTTTTAAGACCGGATTATGGACGCTGGTGGGTGTAATTCTAATCTACATTATCCCATTTTGGAGTCAAGACACCTCTATCTATCAACGTGGTTTGAACCACCATGCCAAAGCGGCGATTAATGAATGGAAAGGTCAACCCTGGCAGGAAGATCCTACGAAACCATATAGCTTATATAAGGGTTTTGGTAAAGCCTATAAATTTTTTGAAAAACCCGACTTGACGCTGGAAGAACGATTAAACAAACTTCAAAAAGTTCATCTAAGTTTACTTATTGGGAGTGTCCTAATATTTTCTCTTATCCTTTATTTTCTTTACAATTATTTATTTGCTCCTATTCTATTTCTATTGGGATCATTCAAAGTTTATTTGGCCCTATTTTATCATTTTGTTCAAATTCCTTATTCCTATCTATTCTTGGTATTGCTCATCTTAAATATACCCATACTGATTAATTTGTTTCAGCATCCAGTAAAGCCTGCCCAATGACCTATTATAAAATAATTGAGTTTTCGAGAGAAGATCATTTGCTAATGGATCCAGTCTATTTTTTTGACCAAATATTGTATTTTAGAATACACCAAATGGCTCTGAACCCATCTCTCCAGCCAATCTTCTTTCCTTCATCATAAGTACGTCCATAATATGAAATACCAATCTCGTAAATTCGAATATTAATAATCCTGGATATTTTAGCAGTAACTTCAGGTTCAAATCCAAATCTCTTTTCTTTGAGGTTAATCCCTTTGATTAATTCAGACCGGAACAATTTATAACATGTCTCCATATCCGTTAGATTTAGATTAGTCATCATATTGGATAAAAAAGTGAGGAAACGATTCCCCAACGTATGCCAAAAAAACAAGATACGATGTGGATTTCCTCCCATAAATCGCGATCCATAGACCACATCAGCATATCCATCGAGCATGGGTTTAAGCAACAGGTTATATTCTTGAGGATCATATTCAAGATCAGCATCCTGAATGATTAAACATTCACCGGTCGCTGCATTGATCCCTGTATGTATAGCAGCTCCTTTACCTTGATTTTGATCGTGTTTAAGATAATGAATCGGAAAGTCCGGATGATCCCTAATATATTCCTTGATGACTATTTCCGTTTTATCTTGAGAACAATCATTGACTATGATTACTTCATAGGTCATTTTCCCGATTAATGAAATGTCAAACACTTTATCCAAAATATTCTTTATGGTGGCCTCCTCGTTATAGGCCGGAATAATAATGGATAATTTACTTATACTAGTTGGATTCAATTTCCCAAATTATTGATTAACATTGTAAATGTAGACACTTTCATAAACAATGAAGAAATATGAAGCGGATAAACATTAATTCTGGTGCTCCCTGGGAAGATATTGTAGGCTACTCCAGAGCCGTAAAAATAGGCCCTTACGTTGAAATATCAGGAACGACCGCCGTAGATGGAGAGAAGATCATCGGACGAGGGGACTCCTACCTGCAGTGCATTCATATTCTTACCAAAATTAAAAATGTATTAGAACAGGCGGGAAGTTGTTTAGAAGATGTAGTGAGGACCCGTCTATATGTAGTCAACATTGAGGACTGGGAAAAAATTGGCAGAGCACATGGAGAGTTCTTTAGTCAAATAAAACCTGCAGCCACCATGATTGAAGTAAGTCGCTTAATTCATCCTGATTTATTGGTGGAAATTGAGGCTACTGCAGTAATCAAAGAATGACTTTATGTTGAAAAAGTTAAATTCGAATCATGCTTTTTGGATCGTTGTACTGGTAATATTAAGCACCCATTTTTTCTATTACCCTAAATGGAATAAAGCAGGAACCGAAGCGACCATAAGCTGGGATGTAAGTGGTTATTACTATTATTTACCAGCTTTATTCATCTATAAAGATATTCAGCAATTAAATTGGAAAGATTCGATCCAGCAAAAATATCAACCTGCTAGTTCAATGTACCAGGCATTTAAGCACGAAAGTGGTGTTTATGTCATGAAGTATTCGGCTGGTTTGGCAATTCAATACCTACCCTTCTTTGCTATCGGTCATATGATGGCCACTTTAGGTCCTTGGGATGCAGATGGCTTTTCATTTCCGTATCAACTCATGATCAGCCTGGGAAGTTTACTTATTGCGTTAATTGGTATATTCTTTCTGCGAAAAATTCTTTTAGTCTATTTCAAAGATTGGATTGCGGCCTGGACAATTGTTTTAATTGCGCTAGGTACCAATTATCTCAATTACAGTGCAATTGACGGTGCGATGACGCACAATTATCTATTCACGTTATATGCTCTGTTAATTTGGAGCACAATTCGATTTTACCAGCAACCTAACTTCAGCTGGTCGATTATGATTGGCATACTAGTAGGTCTGTGCGCACTCACCCGCCCAACTGAAATTGTATTAGCAGCCATCCCATTACTTTGGGGTGTGGCTTCAAAAGAGGCATTACTGGATCGGTGGAATTTCATCTTAAAAAACAAGTCCTACTTTTTATTGGCTACAGGACTTACCATAATAGTAGGATCTCTTCAAATAGTCTATTGGAAAAGTGTATCGGGTGATTGGGTAGTATACAGCTATCAAGATCAAGGTTTTAGTTGGTTGAAACCACATCTGGCTGATGGATTTTTTAGCTACAAAAAAGGATGGTTAATCTATAGTCCGGTCATGGGTTTCAGCCTGTTAGGATTTATTGAACTTTTCAAAAACAGAAGAAACCTTTTTACAAGTTTAGCCATTGCTTGTGCATTGATTATTTATATCACTTTTGCCTGGGACATATGGTGGTATGGTGGATCATTAGGGCAGCGTGCCCTGGTTCAAAGCTATGCATTGTTTGCTTTTCCATTGGCTGCATTTATCGAGTGGATATATCGTTCAAAAAAGTATATTCAAATTACAACCATTTCAGTTTTGACCCTATTTATTTATTATAATCTTTGGCTTACTCATCAAGCTCATAAAGGAGGTCTACTCGATCCGGAAAATATGACCAAAGCCTACTTTTGGAACGTTTTAGGAAAATACGATCAACCGATCGAAGTCAAAAAACTGTTGGATAATGATGAAGCTTTTAATGGGTCGAGAAATCGTGTATCTATTCTTTTTCAATCTGATTTTGAACAGGATAGTATATCAGTGTGTACAGATCAACCCATTGAAGGAACAAAGAGCCTTTGTATTGGCCAAGAAAATCAATTTTCACCAGTTTATCCTGTCGATCTGCGTAATGGAGATGCTGAATGGATTCGGGCCAGTGCAACTATTAAGGCTCCTTTTAAGGAATGGGATGTTTGGAAAATGACCCAGATGATGATCCGATTTTATAATGAAGATCACCAGGTAAAGCAAAAGCTTATTCGCTTACATAGACTCATTTATGATGGCCAGGTCAAACAAGTCTACTTGGATGCAAAATGTCCCAAAAAGACTTTTAACCGAGTTGAATTATTATTTTGGAATGGAGGCAGTTCTAAGCCGATGTACATTGACAATATTATCCTTGAAAAATTTGATGGTTAATAGACGAAAGTAGTATGCCATGGTGAGTAAACAAGCTCCCCAATTCACCTCTCCATAAACCAAGCCCGCAAGTTTAATGATCCTACATTTTATTGTAGTTGCAGTTCAAAATAATTTTGAGAAGGGGCAACTGATCTAAACCAATATTCTATCGCCAAATCCTTAACCTCTTCCAAAGATGTTTCAGCTTGATCTTTAGAAGAGAACTCTCCTAAAAAAATACGGTACAATTTTTCATCGGAGCTTTCATAAATCGATAAAATGAGCCCATGTTCTTGTTCTAGTTTTCTTCGGTAATTCACTACATTGTCAAAAAATCGAAATGCCCCAAGTTGAACTGTATAGTATGCTTCTTCTTCGATTGTTTGAATGACATCTGCACTTAACATTTCTTCAACCTCTGTTTCAGGAATATCAATTTCCTGTTCAACCATGGCACTATCTAATTCTATCTGTTCTTTGGTTTCACTCCGATCATCATAGTTTAACAGGGCATGCATAAATTCCTTCGAGTGTATAACCCCTTTTATTTCATGGAGTAAATCACCGTCAGGACTAATTATTTGCATTGTTGGTAAACAAGAAACATTGTATTTTTCATACCAGGTAGCATATAACTTGTTTTCGTAATCAGCTTTGACACTTATAAAGTTTTCTGTTAAATACTTTCTAATAGCTTGATCTGCGAAAAGGCTGTCATCAGCAATTTCACAAAAAGTACAAGCTTTTTCAAAGTAATAAACAAAGATATTTTTTTCAGTGTCTTGAGATCGTTTTTGCGCTTCAAAAACGTCTGAGAGGAATAGTTCTGCGTTTCCAGCATTGACCAAAAAAGCGCAACTTAGAAGTACTAACGTACAAACAAATGATTTCATTTGCTCAATATTTTGAGATCTTAATTAGATAGTTTTCAGTGGGAAGATACTAACATATTTTATATAATCATAATATGTATTAAATTAATTCCTAGCCTTATTGAGTTTAGTTTGGGGTATAGAAAAAACATGTTTTACTATACCCGGAAGGTGATGCCTAAAATGTGATATAAATATTACCGTATGGTTCACGGTCAGCACTTTATCCAACAAATGATTTGCTTTGGTGATCGTTAAGTCATCCATAGCTTGATAGGGTTCATCAAACAAGAGTAATGGAGGATTCTTTATCAAAGCGCGAAGAAAAAAACAAAGGCGTTGCATCCCTGTAGATAGTTGTTTATATTTTTTGGTTTTGTGAGCGGTAATTCCAAAATATTCAAACAATTGAAACACGACTTTTTCTATTTCAGGAGGTGCTTGCTTAACAACAAACCGATCCCATAGACCACTAATAACTAAGTCCCATGCGGAGAAATTATAGCGATAGTAAGTTTGGATTTCTGGTGAAGTAAATCCAATTTTAGATTTTACCTCCCAAATACTTTCTCCAGATCCTCTTCGATTACCAAACAACATTATTTCATTGGAATACACTTGAGGATGATCAGCATAAATACAACTAAGCAATGTGGATTTACCGGACCCATTCGAGCCTACTAAAGCCCATTTCTCACCTGACATGACCTCCCATGCAATCGGTTTGAAAATATTTGTATCTGCATATTTGATGGAGACATTATTCATGCTGATTATGGGTCCAGAATACTCCGATTCAAATCTTGTGAAATATTCTTTTACATGGCTAGGGATAGGTGAGCTATTGGGTCTGACAGTTGATGAAGGGATAAAATCTGGACCTATCGATTTTGTCTTCCCTTCCTCTAGATAGAGAAAATGATTTATACAAGTGGGCAATGCATCAAAGTGGCCTGATAGGATTATGGTTATAGATTCATGCCTCACCCATTGATCAATTAATAAATTGAAGTGTTCTCTGGAACTAGCATCTAACCCTGCATGGGGATTATCTATCCACAAAATAGTCGGTTCCTCAATCAAAGCACTTGCTAAAATCAATTTCCTAGTTTGACCGCTGGACAGCTTAATACGCTCTAAGCACAGTAAATCCTTCAATTCCAATTTTTCAATAACTGCCATTTGAATACTATTGGTAGGATCAAAGTCATGATGTTTTAAATAGTCCAGTGCAGTCATATGACCATCCGAATCAAAAGCGTTGTATCGTTGCTGATAATAGTGGTCGGCATTGACTCCTGCGAATAAGTTGGTTTGATCCGTAAAGGAGACCATTTTCACTTGCTGGTTTCTAATTTTTAAGTTTTCCTTATCCGGCAAGAATGGAAAAACCAGTTTTCCAGAATTTACATAATAATGACCACACAGGGTTCTTCCTAAAATTGTCTTACCTGCATTCATAGGTCCTAGAACAGCCCAGTGTGAACCTTCATGAATATCCCAGTTAATGTTGTTTAATATGATTTCATCCTGGAATTTTACGGTCACTTGGTCAAATCTTACCAGTATATTGTCCATGATCATCGCGCTGAATTATTCGAAATAAAAGAAGTAATAAAATATTTTAGGATAAATTTATAAACTCAAATCAACTATAGGAGTTATTCTTTTAGTATACACGTGAAAATCTCTGTATTTTCGTTATTATCTAGAACATTGGAATTATAATTTATGCGACGATGGTATTTAATAATGTTAGCTTCCTTTTGTAGCTTAAATATCATGGCCACTCATAATCGGTCAGGTGAGATCACCTATAAACAAATTGGACCGCTCACAGTCGAGATGACGATCACCACTTATACAAAAACAAGCAGTCGCGATGCAGATAGGGATAGCCTTTTTGTGATATGGGGAGATGGCACTACCGAATGGGTTTTTAGAGTTAATGGAGAAAATAATAAAGGTGAGCCTTTGGAGAACGATATTAAAAAGAACTTATATATACAAACGCATACCTTTCCTGGTGTAGGTACTTATGTTATTTCGATGAAGGATAAAAATAGAATTGGAGGTATTTTGAATGTCAATTTTCCTAATTCCATCAGCATTCCTTTTTATGTAGAAACCATCGTGACGTTTTTAAGTCCTCAATTTCAAGGGCTCAACAATTCAGCCGTATTGCTTCAACCGCCCATTGATCAAGCCTGTGTGGGACAACGGTTCATCCACAATCCGAATGCATTTGACATAGATGGGGATAGTCTGGCCTATGAGCTGATTACCCCAAGAGAAGATGCGAGTCTGGATGTTCCCAATTATGTCCTTCCTCATCAAATTTCACCTGGACCAGAAAACCAAATATCACTCGATTCGATTAATGGTGATTTTATCTGGGATGCTCCCCAGCGACCAGGTGAATATAATATAGCCATTGCCATAAAAGAATATCGCAACGGAATACTAATTAATACGATCGTAAGGGATATGCAGATTTTGGTGAGTCGATGCGAAAATAATCCACCTGAAATTACTTCCGGAGATGTGTATTGTGTGGTGGCTGGTGAAACGCTCACTTTTGATTTGACCGCAGATGATCCGGATATAAATCAACAGGTGCAAATAACTGCATTAGGTGGTCCTTTTGAGCAATCTTTCAGCCCTGCTGTCCTGATTACTGATCCAGGATTTCAAGGATTACCAGCTACCGCTACCTTTAGTTGGGAAACCAAATGTGAACATATTTCAGCGCTGGAATATACGGTAGTAATTAAGGCGGAGGATAATTATCTGGATTCTACTGGATTAGTGGATCTAAAAACAATCCGCATTAAAGTTGTGGGCCCTCCTCCGGAAGATGTAATTGCTGAAAGAGAAGATGCTGGAATTTTTGTTAGTTGGGCTAAACCTTATGCATGTGAAGTAACTGCTAATGATTATTTTAAAGGATTCAGTGTGTGGAGACGAGTAAATAGTAATCCGTTCACACCCGATTCTTGCCAAACAGGCCTGGAGGGTCAAGGTTATACCCAAATTGCTTTTGACGTATCGGATATGCTGGATGAAAGATATTTTTTTAGAGATAACATGGTTGAAAAAGGTCAAACCTATTGTTATAGGGTCCTCGGAGAGTTTGCTTTGACTTCTCCTGGCGGCAATCCCTACAATCGTGTTCAAAGTATCCCTTCCAATGAAACTTGTAATCAACTCAATAGGGATTTACCATTTATTACGCACGTAAGTGTGGAACAGACTGGAGTATCTGATGGAGCTATATTGGTCAAATGGGTACCACCTCAAATTTCTGATTTTGATACTACTGAAAACCCAGGTCCATATCGATTAGAACTGATCCGGGCAACCGGTATTAATGGAACAGATTTTCAACCTATTCCTGGAGCAAACTTTGATTTCAACAGCTTTACGGTTTCTTTTATAGATACATTATATTTGAATCAAGGATTAAATACGGTCGATAACCCTTACAGTTACAAACTTAATTTATATACACAAGGAGGTAACGTGTTTTATGGAAGCAGTCAACCAGCTTCCAGTATATTTATGCAAATTGTAAGTTCTGATAAAAGAAATGACCTTAGTTGGAGCTACCGTGTTCCGTGGCAGAATTCCAGTTTTGACATTCTGAAATTAAATAATAGCTCTGGACAATTTGAATTGATTGCAAATTCGCTTACTCAAAAAAATTATACGGACCGTGAGGTGGAGAATGGGGTTATTTATTGTTATAAAATAAAAGCCTACGGCACCTACGGTATTCAGGAAATTATAGCACCTCAAATAAATTTTTCTCAAGAAGTTTGCGGCCAACCAGTTGATACTGTCGCTCCTTGTTCACCTGAATTAGTCGTTAATAATATATGCAACCAGGCTACAGCAACAACTCCGGAGGATGAATTTGTAAATGAACTTAATTGGATTGTAAAATCGACTAATTGCGATAATGAACAGGATATTGCAGGATATAAAATTTATTATGCCCCAAACCTTGAAAGTGATTTCAATGAAATTTCAAATGTTAATGATCCGCTAATTACTAACTTTGATCACAAGCCTGAATTAGGTATAGCGGGTTGTTATTATGTAACCTCTATCGATTTTAGTGGAAATGAAAGTTCTCCAGGAAATACGTATTGTGTAAACAACTGTCCTGAATATAAACTGCCCAATGCATTTACACCAAACAATGATGGAGCGAATGACCTTTTCATTCCAATTTCTTCCCGGTTTATTGACCGCATTGAATGCAAAATTTTCAATCGTTGGGGTGGTTTGGTTTATGAAACATCCAATCCCATGATTAATTGGGATGGCAAAAACTTAAAAGGTAAAGATCTGTCAGAAGGTGTATATTATTATACTTGTAAACTATTCAACGAAGCTTTAACCACCTTGGAAACAAAACAATTATTGACCGGCTATATACAATTAGTTAGATAACTTATAAATCAATCACAAATTGTTTACTGGAATTATAGAATGCCTGGGCGTTGTCGAATCAATCCATTCGAAAGGAACAAACAAAACTTTTACGATTCGATCAGCCATTTCGCCTGATCTTCATGTTGACCAAAGTGTTTGCCATAGTGGGGTTTGTCTTACTGTTGAATCGGTAAATGGTCTGCTACACACCGTTACGGCTGTAGAGGAAACCTTAGAAAAATCAAATTTATCCAATTGGACAAAAGGCGATTTAGTCAACATTGAAAGATGTGTTATGCCAACCAGTAGAATGGATGGTCATTTTGTACAGGGACATGTTGACGACCAGGGAGTTTGTACAGATGTGGAAGACAAAGATGGTAGTTGGATCTTCACAATTAAATATGATGCTGTTCATGCGAATCTTCTTGTATCAAAAGGCTCAATTGCTGTTAATGGAGTTAGCCTTACGGTGATTGACCCTGATCTAGAACATTTCAAAATTGCTATTATTCCATATACTTACGAAAATACGAGTTTTGGTACGTTAAAACCAGGTGATTTAGTCAACCTTGAATTTGATATTATTGGTAAATACTTTGTAAGGAGTGCTGAAATACACCTTGCCAAAATAAAATAAACCTGTATTACCGATTCATCCTTTAATGTGACTTGAATAATAATAAAAGCGGTAATTAATAGAATCAATTACCGCTTTTTATTTTATTGTTTATTAGATTATTGACTCAATTCCGGAATCTCTTCCTCAATTATACTTTCTGGTCGTTGAATCTCCTCATGAGTAACAATCAATTTATCAAATATTCTCAATCCAGTACCTGCAGGGATTCGTTTTCCAACGATTACATTTTCCTTCAGACCATTTAATCCATCTGCTTTCGCACTCATTGCAGCTTTACTTAATACCTTAGTCGTTTCTTGGAAAGAAGCCGCTGAGATCCATGATTTTGTGCCAAGCGAAGCTCTGGTTATTCCTTGTAATATTGAGCTTGATGTTGCCGGCACTCCTTCCCGGTATTCTAATACTTTCAGATCATTTCGTTTGAGATAAGAATTCTCTTCTCTTATCTGACGAATAGTCACTAATTGCCCTGCTTTTAATTTTGTTGATTCACCTGGATCTATAATAAACTTCTTATCAAATATCCAATCATTTTGTTCCAAGAAATCATCTTTCTGCACAGCTTCTCCTTCTAAGAACAAGGTATCTCCTGGATCCTCGATTTGAACTCTTCTCATCATTTGACGTACAATCACCTCTATGTGTTTATCATTGATAGCAATTCCTTGAGAACGATAAACCTCTTGTACTCCATTGAGAAGATAAGATTGTACAGCGAATGGCCCTTTAATATTTAGAATATCGATTGGTGCTGTTGAACCATCTGATAAAGCCGTTCCAGCCCTCACAAAATCACCTTCCTGAACTAATAAGTGTTTGGAAAGACCAATCAAATACTTTCTCTTCTGTCCTGTTTTTTCATCTTCTACAAACACTTCACGATTACCTCGCTTAATCTTACCAAAAGATACGATTCCATCAATTTCAGATACTCCTGCAGGATTTGAAGGATTTCTTGCTTCAAATAATTCGGTTACTCTAGGGAGACCACCGGTAATATCTTGGATTTTACCAAGTTTACGTGGTATCTTCATGATAATATCGCCGCCTTTAATCTCAGCTCCATCCTCCACAGATATATATCCTCCCACTGGAAGATTATAACTTTTCAGCTCTTCTCCATCTGGACTAATGATTGTAATTGTAGGAATCTTCTTTTTATTCTTGGCCTCGATAATAACTTTTTCGGCGTAGCCGGTCTGATCGTCCCTTTCTATTCTATAGGTTACCCCTTCTTCGATCTCATCGTATCTTATGATCCCAGCGAATTCACAAATAATAACGGCATTAAATGGATCCCACTCACAAAGAATATCACCTTTAGAGACTTTTTGGCCATCCTTAACCATTAACGCAGCACCATAAGGAACATGAAGATTTATGAATTGTTTACCTGTTTCCGCATCCACAATTTTCAATTCACCTGATCTGGATAAAACCACATTCACTGTTTTCCCAGCATCTTTATAAGTAATAGTTCTAATACTATCAAATTCTACTTTACCATCAAATTTTGATGTCAACTCACTTTCAGATTTTGAAACGGATGCAATACCCCCTACGTGGAAGGTTCTTAAAGTAAGCTGAGTACCCGGTTCCCCGATACTTTGGGCTGCTATAATTCCTACTGCATCACCAATTTCAGTAATCCTTCCTGAAGCCAAGTTTTTACCATAACATTTGGTACAAACCCCTTTCTTAGACTCGCAGGTAAGGACGGATCTAATGGTAATTAACTCAATACCAGACTCTTCAATTTCTTCTGATTTTGCCGGGGTAATGTATTCACCAGCCTCTAAAATAAGATCATCAGTTACCGGATGAAATATTGAATGTAACGTAAACCTTCCAACGATACGATTAGCCAAAGGTTCGATAACCTTCTCATTATCCTTAAGAGCCGATGTTTCAATTCCTCTCAAAGTCTCACAATCTTCTTCCATAATGATTACGTCCTGGGACACATCCACCAATCTTCTGGTAAGATAACCCGCATCTGCTGTTTTTAGAGCTGTATCGGCCAAACCTTTACGTGCACCATGAGTAGATATAAAATACTCTTGTACTGACAATCCTTCTAAGAAATTGGCTAGAATTGGGTTTTCAATAATCGCCCCTCCTGTATCACCTGATTTACGTGGTTTTGCCATTAAACCCCGCAACCCACATAACTGCTTTATCTGTTGTTTGGATCCTCTCGCACCTGAGTGCAACATCATATATACACTATTGAAACCTTGCTTGTGTTCTGATAATTCTTTCATCAAATTATCCGTAATCTTATTATCCGCAAAAGTCCACTTATCAATAATCTGATTATAACGTTCATTATTCGTAATCAAACCCATGTTGTAGTTGTCCCATACTTCGTCTACTTCTTCCAGTGCTTGATTGAGTGTGTTTTGCTTTACGGTAGGTGTAATCAAATCACCCAAATTAAAGGATAAGCCTCCTTTAAATGACCACAAGAATCCTAAATCTTTGATCTTATCTAAGAATGCTGCTGTGGTGGGAAAATCAGTTCTATCAATAATATCGCTAATAATCTTCTTCAGCTTCTTTTTCGTAATAAGCTCATTCACATAGGGTACAGTTTCAGGAATTGCATTATTAAACAAAACCCTGCCCACCGTAGTTTCTACCAAGCCAAGTATTATTTGATTTAGTTCATTTTCTACTTTAGCTCTCACCTTGATAACTGCATGAAGGTCTATCCTGCCTTCATTATAAGCAATGTTTACTTCTTCCGGAGAGTAAAAAGTCATGCCTTCTCCAGCTACTTTTATTTCCTCTGTCGAGGTCCTTTCCTTGGTCAAGTAATACAATCCAAGAACCATATCTTGAGAAGGAAGTGTGATCGGAGAACCATCTTGAGGATTGAGCATATTGTGAGAAGCAAGCATTAACATCTGTGCTTCAAGGATTGCTCCATGACTTAGTGGAACATGAACCGCCATCTGGTCACCGTCAAAGTCGGCATTAAATGCACCACAGACCAGCGGATGTAATTGTATGGCTTTTCCTTCAACCATAACCGGTTGAAATGCCTGAATAGAAAGCCGGTGCAATGTAGGCGCTCGGTTTAATAAAACTGGATGCCCTTTTAGAATGTTTTCCAGTATTTCCCATATGACCGGTTCTTTGCGGTCGACCAATTTTTTTGCAGACTTAACGGTTTTAACGATTCCTCGCTCAATAAGCTTACGAATAATAAAAGGTTTAAACAATTCAGCAGCCATCCCTTTAGGTAATCCGCATTCATGAAGTCTCAAAGTAGGACCTACTACGATTACAGATCTACCTGAATAGTCTACCCTTTTCCCCAATAAGTTTTGACGGAATCTTCCTTGTTTACCTTTTAATATATCACTAAGTGATTTTAATGCTCTTCCTCCTTCAGCTTTTACGGCATTGGACTTTCTTGAATTATCAAAAAGCGAGTCAACCGCTTCTTGCAACATTCTCTTTTCATTTCTAAGGATTACTTCCGGAGCCTTAATTTCCAACAGTCTTTTGAGACGATTATTACGGATTATTACTCTACGATATAAGTCGTTAAGATCTGAGCTCGCAAAGCGGCCCCCATCAAGAGGTACCAAAGGTCTTAACTCAGGAGGAATAACGGGTAAATATTGAATAACTGCCCACTCTGGTTTATTTTCAATGCTGTAATTAGCATCCCTAAAAGCCTCGATAACCCTCAGCCGTTTGAGTGCTTCGGATTTCCTTTGCTGGGACGTTTCATTGGCGGCTTTATGCCTTAAATCATAAGATAATTGTTCAAGATCAAGTCGTTCCAAAAGCATTTTGACACCTTCTGCACCCATTTTCGCGATGAACTTGTCAGGATCGCTATCATCGAGCATTTGGTTTTCCTTGGGTAATGAGTCTAAAACTTCAAAATACTCCTCTTCAGTCAGGAGATCAAGTTGAGCGGTTCCATTAGCTTCCATTACTCCTGGGTTGACCACAATGTAGCGCTCATAGTAGATTACGGTCTCCAGTTTTTTAGAAGATAAACCTAGGAGATACCCAATCTTATTAGGCAATGACTTAAAAAACCAAATATGGATAACTGGTACGACCAGTTTAATGTGACCCATTCGCTCTCTTCGTACTTTTTTCTCAGTAACTTCAACACCACAGCGATCACACACGATTCCTTTATATCGGATTCTTTTGTATTTACCACAATAGCATTCGTAATCTTTTACCGGTCCAAAAATTCGTTCACAGAATAATCCATCCCTCTCCGGTTTATAAGAACGATAGTTGATAGTTTCAGGTTTTAAAACTTCACCATATGATCTTTCTAAAATGTCATCTGGTGAACACAAACTTATCCTGATTGAATTAAACGTCTGTGGTTGTTTGATATTTTTTTTCTTAAAAGGCATAATCAAACTTTATAGATTAAGAATAATCAATTAATCAAATTTTACATCTAGAGCAAGTCCTCTCAATTCGTGAATCAAAACATTAAATGATTCAGGTATATTAGGCTCGGGTAAATTGTCTCCTTTTACAATAGCTTCGTATGCTTTTGCTCTACCAATAATATCATCAGATTTTATAGTAAGCAATTCTTGCAAGATACTTGCTGCACCAAATGCTTCAAGTGCCCATACTTCCATCTCCCCAAATCGCTGACCTCCGAACTGTGCTTTACCTCCAAGGGGTTGCTGCGTGATCAATGAATATGGACCTATTGATCGAGCGTGCATCTTATCATCTACCATGTGGAATAACTTAAGCATGTAGATGACACCAACAGTCGCTTGCTGGTGGAATCTATCTCCAGTCTCTCCATCACTCAAATAAGTCTGCCCTAATTGAGGTAATTCCGCCTTATCGATAAATTGTTCAATTTCATTAGTATCAGCTCCATCAAAAATTGGAGTAGCAAATTTTTGGTCCAGTTTTTCTCCAGCCCATCCCAAAACTGTTTCGAAGATTTGTCCAAGATTCATTCTTGAAGGTACACCTAGTGGGTTCAAAACAATATCAACGGGGGTTCCATCATCTAGGAATGGCATATCTTCTAAGCGTACAATTTTGGAAACAATCCCTTTATTACCATGACGTCCAGCTAATTTATCTCCTACTTTAAGTTTACGTTTTTTAGCAAGATATACTTTAGCAAGTTTGAGGACACCCGCCGGTAATTCATCTCCAATACTGATATTATACTTTTCTCTTTTGTATTTCCCCACTTCTTCATTATACTTAATGTTGTAGTTGTGAAGCAGTCTGGATATTAAGTTATTTGTTTTTTTATCATCTGTCCAGTTGGAATAATCAATCTGCGTGTAATCAATTTTGTTGAGTACTTGCTTAGAATATTTAGTGCCTTTACTAATTTTCTCTTCCCCATAAATATTTTTTACACCCTCTGAAACGCCTCCTTTGATCAAAACTAAAAGTTTGTCAATCAGCAACGTTTTAAGTTCGTTTAAAGCAACCGCATGTCGATCATCTAATTTGGCTAAAAGATCTTTTTCCTGAGCTTTTTGGAATTTATCCTTTTTAGCTCTGGCAAATAATCTCTTATTTATGATAATTCCCTCAGTGGAAGGTGGCGCTTTAAGCGAAGCATCTTTAACATCACCAGCTTTATCCCCGAATATTGCTCTAAGCAATTTTTCTTCAGGAGTAGGATCAGATTCACCTTTTGGAGTAATCTTTCCAATCAAAATATCTCCTTCATGAATCCAAGCGCCTACCCGGATGATACCATTTTCATCTAAATCTTTGGTAGTCTCTTCACTGACATTTGGAATGTCATTAGTCAATTCTTCTTCACCTAATTTAGTATCCCTTACATCAAGTTCAAAATGTTCAATATGAATAGAAGTAAATATATCTTCTCGTACTACTCTCTCGGAAATTACAATAGCATCTTCAAAGTTGTAACCTTTCCAAGGCATAAAGGCTACTTTAAGATTTTGGCCCAAAGCCAACTCCCCTTTGTCAGTGGCGTAACCATCACACAATATGGTCCCTTTATTCACTCGGTCACCTTTACGCACAACTGGTTTTAGGTTGATACATGTTCCTTGATTCGTCCGAATAAATTTGGTCAATCTATATGACTGAATATTATCTTCAAATGATACTAATTGATCTTCATCGGTTCGATCATATTTTATCACAATTTCATTTGCATCAACATATTCGACTACACCATTTCCATCCGCATTGATCAACATTCTAGAATCCAGGGCAACCTTACCTTCTAAACCAGTACCCACTATAGGTGATCTTGGTTTTATCAATGGAACAGCTTGACGCTGCATGTTCGACCCCATTAAGGCACGGTTTGCATCATCATTTTCAAGAAATGGAATTAATGAAGCAGATACACCAACAATCTGGTTTGGTGCTACATCCATAAACTCTACTTCCGTTGGCGTCAATACTGGAAAGTCTCCATGTTCTCTACATTTGATTTTATCACTAACAAAAGCTCCTTTCTCATCAATCAACGTATTAGCCTGAGCAATCTTTTTAAAATCCTCACCTTCAGCAGAAAGATATTCAGATTCTTTCTTTAATTCCACCTTCCCTTTTAATACCCTTCGATAAGTTGTTTCAAGAAAGCCCATTTTATTTACTTTAGCATGAACGCAAAGTGTAGATATCAAACCAATATTAGGACCTTCAGGGGTTTCAATAGTACATAAACGGCCATAATGCGAATAATGAACATCCCTTACTTCAAATCCTGCTCTTTCCCTTGATAAACCACCTGGTCCCAATGCCGAAATTCTTCGCTTGTGCGTAATTTCAGACAAGGGATTAGTCTGATCTAAAAATTGAGATAATTGACTTGTTCCAAAGAAAGAATTAATAACAGAAGAAAGCGTTCTGGCATTAATCAAGTCAACTGGGGTAAAAACCTCATTGTCCCTTACGTTCATACGCTCACGAATGGTTCTGGCCATACGTGCCAGTCCAACTCCAAACTGAGCATAAAGTTGTTCACCTACTGTGCGTACTCTACGATTACTCAAATGGTCAATATCATCCAATTCCGCTTTTTGATTAATCAAAGAGACCAAATACCGTACAATGTGAATGATATCATCTTTGGTGAGTACTTGAACGGCTGAGTCGATACCAGTTCCAAGCTTTCGATTGATTTTGTATCTACCGACATCACCTAAGTTATATCGCTTGTCTGAGAAGAATAATTTATCAATTATCCCACGTGCCGTTTCTTCATCGGGAGGATCCGTTCCTCTAAGTTGTCTATAAATAGTTTGAACCGCTTCTAATTCTGATGAAGATGGATCTTTTTGTAGCGTGTTATATATAATTGAATAATCTTCCGAGACATCCTCTTTTTGAAGAATTACAGTATCTACATCCGTTTCTAAAATTAGGTTAATGTTTTCTTCATCAAGGACAACATCACGTTCAAGGATAATTTCATTCCTTTCTATGGTTACTACTTCACCAGTGTCCTCATCAACAAAATCTTCCGTCCATTTCCTTAAAACTCTAGCAGCTAATTTTCTGCCAATCGATTTCTTCAATTCTTTTGCGGTAGCTTTAACTTCTTCTGCCAGGTCAAATAGGTCCAAAATTTGCTTATCTGAGTCAAAACCAATTGCTCTTAATAAAGTGGTAACTGGAAATTTTTTCTTTCGATCTATGTAGGCATACATAACCGTATTGATATCTGTAGCAAATTCCATCCAGGCTCCTTTAAAAGGAATCACTCTCGCTGAATAGATTTTTGTTCCATTGGGATGAAAACTTTGACTGAAGAATACTCCAGGAGAACGATGCAATTGAGATACAATAACTCTTTCTGCACCATTGATAACAAAAGTCCCTTTGGGTGTCATGTAAGGGATATTCCCTAAAAATACATCCTGCACAATGGTCTCAAAATCTATATGCTCTTCATCATTACAAGATAGTCTGAGTTTTGCCTTTAAAGGTACGCTGTAAGTAAGACCACGCATCATACATTCCTCAATACTATATCTTGGTGGATCGATAAAATAATCTAGAAATTCAAGAGTAAAAACACTTCGGGCATCTGAAATCGGAAAATTTTCCATAAACACCTGATAAAGACCTTCAGTAGCCCTATTTTCCGGTGTGGTCTCTAATTGAAAAAACTCCTTAAACGATTTTAGTTGAATTTCTAGAAAGTCTGGATATTGGGAAGATAATTTTATCTTTCCGAAGTTGATTCTTTGTGAATCTTTAGCTACATTGCTTTTAGATGCCATAAAGATTTAATTATTTATTGAGGCTTTCCCCGTGATCAAATAAAATAACAATAGGCCTAGAGAATAGGCATGCTATTCCCTAAGCCAAATGTCTTCTTAGTTTTTTTCGAAAGTAACTTTCTCCAATGAGTATAAGCTTTTGACGTCTCTTGAAAAGATTACTTCAATTCAACTTGAGCGCCAGCTGCTTCTAAATCAGCTTTAATTTTTTCTGCTTCATCTTTAGAAACTCCTTCTTTCAACACGCTTGGAGCTCCATCTACAAGATCCTTAGCTTCTTTTAGACCTACTCCTAAGATTGTTTTAACTTCTTTCACCACTTTGAGTTTTGCGGCTCCTGCAGAGTTTAACACAATATCAAATTCTGTTTTCTCTTCAGCAGCACCTTCGGCATCACCACCACCTCCAGCGGGAGCAGCAATAGCTACTGCAGCTGCAGCGGGTTCAATACCATGATCATCTTTTAAGATGTCTTTTAATTCATTTACCTCCTTAACAGTTAATCCTACTAATTGTTCTGCTAAAGCTTTTAAATCTGCCATGTCTTAAATCTTTTTAAATCAAATATTAAATAATAGATTTATATACGTAAATACTTGGAAGCCATATTATTATTCACCTTTTTCAGCAATTGCATCAAGTACTCCAAAAATCGTTTGAGCACTTGAACCCAATCCGCTAAGTACACTTTTGATCGGTGATTCTAATAAACCAATAATTTCTCCTATTACCTCTTCCTTGGTTTTTAGTTGAACAAGTACCTCAAGCATTTCATCACCGATAAATACATCTGAATCTATATAGGCACCTTTTAAAATAGGTCGTTGACTTGTTTTTCTGAATTCTTTTATTACTACAGCTGGTAATTTTGCATTAATGGAAAACATCAACGTAGTAGGGCCCTTGAGCAATTCATATAATTGATCAAATTTTCTTTCCTCAGGAGCTGATTCCATTGCTTTCTGAGTCAATGTATTTTTGACAACTTTGATTTCAATCCCCTTTTCAAAACAAGTTCTTCTCAACTTATTTACTTGTTCCACGGTAAGGGTAGATGAATCCGTCAAATAGAAAAAATCATTTTTTGCAAATTTCTCAGCTAAATGGGCTATTTCTTGTGTCTTTTCTTGCCTATTCATATTATAATAATTTATACAATGGATTTAGGATCTACTTTTATCCCCGGGCTCATTGTACTTGCAACAGAGATAGATTTCATATAAATGCCTTTGGCAGAAGATGGTTTCATTTTCACCAAAGTGGACAATAACTCATTTGCGTTATCAGTAAGTTTGTTGGAATCAAATGAAACTCTTCCAACGGGTGCATGGATAATGCCATATTTATCAACCCGGAAGGCAATTTTACCTTTCTTTACTTCATTGACCGCATTGGCCACATCCATGGTTACAGTACCCGTCTTTGGATTGGGCATTAACCCCCGAGGCCCAAGAATCCGACCTATCTTACCTACCTGAGCCATTACCGAAGGTGTTGCAATAACCACATCTACGTCTGTCCAACCTCCTTGAATTTTAGTTACATATTCATCTAATCCAACATAGTCCGCACCTGCCTCTTGAGCCTCTTCCTCTTTATCTGGGGTACAAAGTACGAGGACAGTTTTATTTTTTCCTGTCCCGTGAGGCAAGCTTACAGTTCCCCTAATGGCTTGATCAGCTTTTCTAGGATCAACACCCAGGCGGACATGAAGATCCACCGAAGCATCAAACTTTGTGGTATTTACTTCTTTTAATAAGGCCATAGCCTCACTTAACCCATAAGTTTTTTCCACATCAACTTTAGCGTTGGCAACTTTTCTTTTTTTACTTATTTTCATCTTATTCGATTCTTTCTCCCTGAATTAATTAATTAGCTGATGCTTCATTTTTCCATGGAGGTACTCCTGAGATGGTTATCCCCATACTTCGAGCAGTTCCAGCAATCATTTTCATAGCAGATTCTATGGTAAAAGCATTTAAATCCGGCATTTTATCTTCAGCAATGGCTCGAACCTGATCCCAGTTAACTGAACCTACTTTAATGCGGTTCGATTCAGCAGATCCTTTTTTCTGCTTAGCAGCTTCCATTAATTGGACGGCTGCTGGCGGTGTTTTAATGATAAACTCAAAAGATTTATCCTTATAAACAGAAATAACTACTGGAATCAACTTGCCTTGTACTTCTTGAGTTTTTGCATTAAATCGTTTGCAAAATTCCATTATATTTACTCCTTTAGCCCCTAATGCAGGGCCCACCGGAGGAGCTGGATTAGCTGCGCCTCCCCTTACTTGTAACTTGATTAATGCTTCTACTTCTTTAGCCATTTTTGATAACTATTTATTTTTTACCGAGGGTTTTGATCATGATTGTTTCTCGACCTGCATAAAGTTCAGTTCGACTTCAGTACCTCGACCAAATATTTTTACAATAACTTTCAACTTTTTCTTTTCTTCATTGACTTCTTTGATATCACCAACAAACTCATTAAATGGGCCGTCGATAATCTTGATCGTTTCACCCACCAGGAATGGTTCGATCAATGCTTCTTCCTCATCCATGGAGTCATCCACTTTCCCAAGCATTCTATTTGCTTCTGATGGTTGCATGGGGATTGGATTACTTTTACCCAAAAAGTGAATTACATTTGGTATCCCCGAGATTGCTTGAATGATCTCCCCACTGAATCGACCTGGCTCCGCTTCAATCAATAAATAACCAGGTAAAATATTTCGTTCTAGTACAACTTTCTTCCCATTTCTTATTTTATACACTTTCTCTGTTGGAACCAAAATTTGAGTGACCACTTCTTCCCAGCCTGATCGTTTAACTTCAAGTTCGATGCGTTCCTTAATTGCTTTTTCTTTACCGCTAATCACTCTAAGTGAATACCATTTTGTAGTTTGAGTTTGGTCCATACGCAGATGATTCAATTTTAATTACAGCCCATAAAATAAGCTGGTTAATTGATTGGATGCAAAATCCATAATAGCAATAATTATAGCTATAATGGCAGATGCTGCGATCACAACGGTTGTACTTTGAAAAAGGTGTGGCCAAGTAGGCCATGTGACTTTGTTTACAAGTTCGTTGTAACTTTCCTTAATGTATAATTTCAGTTTTTCCATAATTAAAACTTGCACGGGCAGAAGGACTTGAACCCTCAGCCTACGGTTTTGGAGACCGTCGCTCTACCAATTGAGCTATGCCCGTGTATTTCTTTTATTCATTTTTTTAATTTGATTTCACGTTTCTCATTTAATTAACTATAGAGCGAACGTCGCTCCCTGCCTGCCGGCAGGCAGGTACCAATTGAGCTATGCCCGTGTATTTCTTTTATTCATTTTTTTATTTAATACGACGCCTCTCCACTTAAATTTCAATCGTAGACCAAAACGAGATTCCCTAAGCGCACAAAGATTAAGTAGTGAAAAAACACTACTTAATCTTGTACAGAATTATATATATATAATCAATTAATCTAATATCTCTGTAACCTGACCTGCACCAACAGTTCTACCACCCTCTCGAATTGCAAATCGAAGACCTTTCTCCATAGCAATACTATTGATTAATTTCACTTCCAAAGTAACATTATCACCAGGCATAACCATTTCTACATTATCGGGTAGATTAACATCACCTGTAACATCAGTGGTTCGGAAGTAAAACTGTGGTCTATATCCATTAAAAAATGGGGTATGTCGTCCTCCTTCTTCTTTACTTAAAACATAAACTTCACATTTGAAATGTTTATGTGGAGTCACCGATCCTGGTGCACAAATGACCATTCCTCTTTTAATCTCATCTTTATCTATTCCTCTCAATAGCAATCCGGCATTATCACCAGCCTCACCACGCGTTAAGATTTTTCTAAACATTTCCACACCAGTCACAGTAGAAGTTAATGGTTTTTCATCTTCTGCCATCATACCAATAATTTGAACCCCCTCACCTGAGTTAATTACCCCTCTTTCAATTCTTCCAGTAGCAACCGTTCCCCGACCTGTAATAGAAAATACATCTTCTATTGGCATCAAGAATGGCTGATCAACTAATCTCACTGGCTCAGGAATTTCAGAATCAACTGCATCCATCAACTCACGAATAGCCAGCATAGAACCTTCATCACCTTCTAAAGCTTTTAAAGCTGATCCTTTAACGATCACTGCGTTGTCTCCATCAAATTCATATTGATCAAGTAACTCGCGTACTTCCATTTCCACAAGTTCCAACATTTCTTCATCATCAACCAGATCAACTTTGTTCATGAACACCACGATTTTAGGTACACCTACCTGGCGAGCTAAAAGAATATGTTCTCTTGTTTGAGGCATAGGACCATCTGTAGCAGCAACCACTAATATCGCACCATCCATTTGTGCTGCACCTGTAACCATGTTTTTCACATAGTCGGCATGCCCTGGACAATCCACATGTGCGTAATGCCTCTTTACTGTTTGGTATTCAACGTGAGCTGTATTAATAGTAATACCTCTTTCTTTTTCTTCAGGTGCCCCATCAATAGAGTCATAATCCATTTTTTCTGCAAGCCCATCTTGAGATAATACGTACGTGATGGCAGATGTAAGTGTCGTCTTACCATGATCAACGTGTCCGATGGTACCTACGTTGAGGTGTGGTTTCGTTCTTTCAAAGGTTTCCTTTGCCATTGATAAATGAGTTTTAAGATATTTTCAAATTAAATACTGATCAATTACAAGCTAATGTTTTCTCAAACCAATAGGTTGTCAAAATGCTTTATATCCTTTAATACACAATGCATATTTTATTGATATACATTTGTATCTCAGAGCCAATGAAGGGAATTGAACCCCCGACCCCTTCCTTACCATGGAAGTGCTCTACCCCTGAGCTACATTGGCTTTTTTTGTTTAGCTCAGGGCAACTTCTCTGATATTTCAAAAAAATCGAGCGGGAGACGAGACTCGAACCCGCGACCCTCAGCTTGGAAGGCTGATGCTCTACCAACTGAGCTACTCCCGCAAATTGGGTGTGGGTGTGGGTGTGGGTGTGGGTGTGCGTGTGAGTTTGGGTGTGGGTGACAATGACTGATATTTATAATCACCCCATCACTCAACCTCTACTTTCATTCTCTTGCCCAACTTGTGGGGGCGATAGGATTCGAACCTATTCAGACGTAGTCACCAGATTTACAGTCTGGCCCGGCTCTCCAACTCCGGCGCGCCCCCTACTATATTTCAATTAACTTTGAAATCTTTCGGAGCCAATGGAGGGACTCGAACCCCCGACCAGCTGATTACAAATCAGCTGCTCTACCAGCTGAGCTACATTGGCATTTTCTTGGTTAAAAATGCCCCAAAAAATATTTCAATTTTAGTATTTTAGACATTTCTAAAACAAAAAAAAGCACCCACTTTCGTTAAGCGCGCACAAATTTACGATATTCTTTCGGAATACAAAAAATATTTTCCTTTTTAAAAGGTAAATTTTGGAAAGGCCTATTTCCGTTAATTCCTCACTAATTCTGCCCTCTTAAGTCCCTATTGATGCGATTTAATCTTTCTTATTTATGATCGATGTGACCCTCTCAATCGTTCTTTATATTTTTTGAGTTGACGTTGTTGATTTTCTATTGCTTCAGCAGCTGCCCTTTCGAATGTTTTATCACTACCCGAGCTCACCATGGTATGCCTTGGCAAATGGGTAACAATTTCAACAATCTTATCCTTCACCTGACCTGAATTTTCTAAACTCATTTTTACTTTAATCGAAGTGATTTCATTGTGTCGGGTATGAATTTTCTCCAATTTCTTTTCTACAAATGAAAGCAACTTTTGATCGGCTTGGAAATGAATTGAATCAATTTTTATCATATTAAAAAGTATTTGTTAATAATAAAATTATCCTTTTGGATGTGCTTTCTCATAAATGCGTTTCAGCTTGTCAATAGAATTATGCGTGTATATCTGCGTGGCAGCTAAATTTGCATGACCGAGTAATTCTTTAACTGCATTTAGTTCAGCCCCTTGATTTGTTAGGTGAGTAGCAAATGAGTGTCTTAATATATGGGGGCCTCTTTTCTCAGCGGTTGTAACCAACGAAAGGTATTTTTTTACGGTATTGTATATCCATTTAGGATATACTTTCTTCCCTTTATCTGATATAATTAAGTTGTTAGAATTTGCAATACAATGTCGTTTGCTAAGATAATTTTTCAACATCGATTGTAAATCATGTCCGAATGGGATCAGTCTTTCTTTACCACCTTTTCCCAAAACCTTTAATAGATTCTTTTCAAGATCAATATGATGAATTTCTAAATTCATGAGCTCACTTCTTCTCATTCCAGTACTGTATAATAATTCGAGCACAATACGATCCCTTAACCCGCTGAAGTCTTTATTAAATAAATCATTTGTAAATAATTCGTGAACCGTACTTTCTTGCAAATAATACGGTAATTTTTTACCAATTCTAGGTGCGATGATCTTTTTTAAGGGATTCTTTTCGAGAATTCCTCTCCTCAATAAAAATTTATAAAATGTTTGTAATGATGATAGTTTTCGACTGATCGAGCGGTTACTAATTCCTTTAGAGGCAAGCGCTGCCAGCCATGATCGGATATGTATGTGCTTTACTGTTTCCCATTGAATAGGGCCATAAGTAATTGAATAGAAGCTCTTAAATTGATTAAGGTCATTCAAATAAGAAACTATAGTATGGGAAGAATATCTTTTCTCAAATGAAAGGAACTTGCTAAAGGAATCTATCATACGCAATACTTACCGTATAAATTTAGAACAATTTTTTAATAAAATCAATGGTAAAATTGAATGAAAGTCTTGTCATGATTAATGGCAAATGTAAATATATTAAAAAATAATGTAATATTTAATTACCAAATCATCATGTCAAAAAGTTTTCGATACTCCTTAGTCAATGGATGCTGTGATCCTAGAAAATTAAACATAGCAATGCCTATCAATCTTGGCAATTCTTCATCATAATTTTTGTCGATACTTACCGCATCTATTATAGCCTTGAGACCTTCCTCAATTTTGAAATTAGATAAATGTTCTTGAACAAGATTCAATTTATTTGATACCGGGTGAGTTCCGTCAAAGTCCAACATTAAAAAAGATGCGATGTATAGCAAAGCGGAAGCACGATCATATGCTTTATCTTCTTGTTTGATTGGTATTAATAATTCTTCAATTGCATGCGGATCAGAAAGTACCAGATGTCTTGACAATTGGATAAGACCTTCATGATCCGTGGGATTATCTTCCAGCCATAGCCTTAATTTATTAACCAGCTGAGGATCAGGTAGAGAAGTCTGAGTGGATAATAAGTATTCTAATTCCTCTCCTCCTTTTGTTGGTAAGTTTTCCTCTAACCATTTATCGACTTGAATTTTTGAAAGAGCACCCGAGAACTCGTGGATGATTTCTCCTTTGTAAAACAGTTTAACATGAGGAATGCTATAGATCTGAAATTGTTGAGCCAATTCCGGTTCTTCCTCCGTATTTATTTTTACTAATTGCAGTCTATCAACCTGCTCCTCAGCGACTTGTTCTAAAACCGGACCTAAAACCCTGCAAGGGCCACACCAAGGTGCCCAAAAATCTACAAGGACTGGGGTAGTATGACTTAATTCTAAAACATCATTTTGAAAGTCCACTATGCATTTATTTTAATTCGTAATAATAACAATTTGGAAAGTTAATTGGTTGGTGATTATCTATCAATTTATCTTATTTAAAATTATTCACTATCTACACATAAATAGATACATAACTTGAAATAACTGAAAATATTAGTTCTACGATGATATCTTCTTTCATAATGAAACGCGATCTTGCCTAATGGACCCCCTGAGGGATTCAGAATAGATGATAAAAGTTGATAAAATTATAGAATTATTAAATGGATATATCATGTTAAAAGACTATTTAACATATCCGTACATATTACATAATTTTTTTAAGAGATGGCATGTTTTTTGGATTTAATAAATTGTTAACAAACGTGGTATTTTATAAAATCAACCGTCATATAAATATATTTGACTAAGGTCAACCTCTACTTTACTAATAATATTAAATAGATTTTATGAAAAAATTATTTTTATTAACGCTGCTTTTAGGTGGTTTTGTTATAATAAATGTGCAAGCCCAATGCAAAAAATCCGGCAGCGACAGGAAAGCCTGTTGTTCAAAGAAAGCTGCTATCAGTCAGACATCAAGTAATAATCAAAATTCTTATTGTGTTGAGACTACCAATATCGCAAATAAATTAGCTTGCGCGCAAAAATGTGAAATGGCAGGATTACCATGCAAATATAATGCAGCACATTTCGCCTCACTCAATCCATCAGTTGAGCAGAAAAAATCTACTGAAACAGGAATGGTTTCCTATTATCAAAAGAATATTTGTGCCTATTCTGGTAAAGTTAGTTTAACTTCTGTTCAGTTTGATTTGAATGAGGGCAAGTTTGTCGATGAGTCACCTAAGATGATTGACAATAATCTTAGGCATTGTTCAAAAATATGTACACCTGAGCAAATGACTAAGTGCAAAGCTATGGGAATTTCTTGTAAAAAGGGTGCGGCATCTTTAGCAGTCAATGATTCTGAAATAGTTCGACCTTAATCATCAAAAGTACTACCTTAGTACACCTACTTGCTAATAAAGAAAGCCCATTTGTACTAGAAATGGGCTTAGAATAAAGCAAAGAGGAATTGGCTCTCTTACGAGAGCTGTAATTTAGAATGCATAACTTAGGCCAATTGAACCATCATAATACTTGTAAATTAATTTATAATCCTCTATATTTTTATTTACCGGGCTCAATCCTAAGTTGTAGTTAAGATCTGCCTTAACAGAAATCCTTCTTGAAACTGGTAACGCCAAACCTGTTCCTAAATGCCAAAATCCACTTAAAGCGTTACGATGACTGGTTAATTCAGACGAATTATTATTATCAATTACAAGTGGTACTAAATCTTTATCTATGGTCTTCCCAGTAAAATTATGAACAAGAATAGCGGAGAATCCAGTTTTTAATTCTGCGTTGAATTTACCCAACTTCTTTGAATAACCTACTTCAACCAGCGCACTCCACAAATTGTGTTTATTGGTATGTCCTATTTGGCGGTGGTTTGCTTCGATTGCAGGGACATCTCCTGAGAAAGTTTGGAAGGTCCCATCTTTTCTTTCATAAGCAAACGCATTCTGGCTAAATACTGAGGTTTCAGCCTCAAGTGTACGATCATAATTGAATCGCTCATACATGGTCAAATATTGAAGACCAGCTCGTATTTGAAAATTTTGTTTAATCTTATAACCAATCAACAATCGAGCAGTAATCCCAAAGTCTTCCGTCTCCGAATTATTTTTGAAATCTACAAAATCACTTATCTCTGGATTGACTTGAGATATGTATTTATTAAAATATACAAATCCTGATGTTGCTGAAACAGTCCATTTATTGTCCTTATTGGGCAATACTTCAATTGGCTGGTTGCTTACCAGTCTAGTTTCAGATTGCGAATTGGCAATTAGTGAAAAAGACATCCTCCCAAGCGTTGGAATCATTTGGGCAGTTAAAATACTTCGTATTTGAAGATCTTTACCGGTTACAAAGACATCAATATCAGGTTCCTCATTTAAAGTTATAGAAGATTCAGGGCTTACTACTTCATCTATACTAGGAGTTGCAAGCACCTTTTTCGTAGAATTTAAAGCTTGAGTATTTTTAGAATCATAGGCATTTTTATTTGTATTTTTTGAATCAATTGGTTTTGGGGCTTCAGTGAATTGCTTGTTTGAGGCCTTGTTAATATAGCCTTCTTTCGAAGACGTCACTGATTTTTCATTTAATGATCTAAGCGTATAATTTTCTGATTTATCAGAATTAGCTGACTTTTGATTGAGTACAGGATCAACAGCTTTTGCCTTCAAACGTACAAGAACATTTGAATTCACAAATTTGTCGGAAATATATTGTTGGTGATTTACACCAATGACAACAGACAAGGTACTTAAGAGTAAAAGTCCTCCCAAAAACCAAACCCAAGCTAATCCATTTTTCCTTTTATTTTTATCAAGATCCTTTTCCAGAGCAGTCCACATAACCTTTTTATCCAACTTAGGAAGGTCCTCATTGGATTTTTCTCGAAAGGTCTTATCAAACAAATCATCCCACATTGGATACAATATTTTGTTGAATAATTTTATTTTTTATCAGCGTCCTAGCGCGGTGTAATCTAGTCTTACTAAGTGATTCAGAGATATCCAGGTATTTACAAATTTCTTTATGACTGAACTGATCCACTACGTATAAATTAAATACACTTTGCAAATCCTCTGGTAATTCTGAGATCAATGACTTAATTTCATTGACGGTTATTGATGACAATATATCGGGTTGAACTTGTATTATTGCAGATTGATGATCCACATAATTATTCAACACGATCTTATTTTGTTTTCTTTTTAACTGGAGCGCTTCGTTTATTACAATTCTCTTCATCCAATATTCTATGTTTTTATGGTCCCCGCTAAAATTAACAATCGATTTAAAGATTTTCATAAATGCCTCGTGTAATATATCTTGTGCCTCATTTTTATCTCGGGTATAGCGCAGCCCTACAGCAAACAACTTGTCTGCATAAAGATTGAATAGTACCGATTGACTCTTCCTATCGCCTTTTTTACACCCAGAAATACTCTGCTCAGTCGTCATTTATTCCTAAAATTCTAATTCGTATCTCAAACTAAAATCAAATTTCGTACCTGAGATACAATTAAATCTCTCCAGAGGGTTAATACGAGATGGATAACAACCTTTTTTCTCAAAAACTTTAAATTTTATCAAGAAAGAATAATCTGGACAGAGCTTCTTTCTTAATATTACTTTTTTACACGCCTCTTTTGTTAATAAATTATTTTTATAATTACCATGCGTGAATACTTACACTCACGTTGTTTATTCCTTTGTGATGAATTCCAGCTTCGAAAAACGGAAATCCATTATTCTTTGAAAAATCAAATCGATCAAATGTCAATGATTCCTGATTATCTTTAAAATCAATGATGACTTGATTTTCTTTATCGACAGCGGTCATAGATGTAATCAATTTCTTAACCGGATCGATAAACATATTAAATCTAACAATTTCTCCATCCGGATCATCCACTTCAATACTTAACTGAGAAGGAATATCTACTAGCTTTACATCTTCTCCTTCAAAATGGATTCTTTTGCCATCGTAGATTACGGTTACACTTTTGGGATCATTATTACAAACCTTGATATTACCATAATCAATTAAGTAATTGTTAGAAGAAATTTCCATTACATCACTTCGCTTTCTATTTTCTCGATCGCGAATAAAGTATTTAAATTTATCACCATTAGAAATAGAGGTATTACATTCATAATAAAAGAGATGGGAAGAGGGAAGAGGAGCTTCAACTGCAACATCGTTCAATGTATAAGTTACAAAATGGAATTGATCCAAGGATCCTCCTGTGCAATCAGTAAAATTACCAACTACCTGATAAGTTTTATCTCTATCATATTCATGATTAGAAATAAAATCTGCTAAAGAATTGTTTTCTTTAATGTAAGGACCAACTTGCATTTTTATCTCCTTTCCCCCTTCATCGCATCTTTCCACCATTT
>JAHEJC010000250.1 GCA_024639065.1 Lewinellaceae bacterium
ACCGCAATAAAGAGTATACTACTGATCGCAAAATAGGGTGTATCAACAATTCGATAAATTCCTTTACCCCAGAGCGAACTAAATACGCCAACCATAATCACTGCTCCCAGCATACCTATCCAATTCACTCCTTCATCAACCCCTGTCCATTGATAGATATTCTGAATAAGGACACCTAGTAATACAGCGATCAATAATAATTTTATCACCTGGATAAAACCAGTATCCTGGTGATCTAGATGAAAGTTGTCTTCTTTTCTACCAATATTCATTTATCGGATTTCTTTTGATTGACTATAAAATAAGATACAAAAATGAACTAATTCGTTAATCTATTAAATCTTAACCAATTGGAACTGCAACAATCGACATTCTTCTAAAATTATTAGATGATTAAGATCAGTGGAATGACTGTGCAAGATCATTAACTAAGCCTCGAACCAATCCATAACTTTAACCCATAAAATTTAAATCATCAAACAAATGATTAACTATGTTTAGTAAAATTTCTCGCATACAGCAAATATTTTTCGCTTTTGTTGTCTTCATTTTCATTGCCTCGTGTGAATATGATTTTATTCAACCACCGGCCGTGATTATTCCTGAGGTTTTAAGTTTTTCTGATGACGTGATTCCAATTTTCAATGAGAGTTGCAATGGCAGTGGCTGTCACGCATCTGGATTTGGCATACTGGACTTGTCTCCGGAAAATGCATATAATGACCTTTTTGTAAAAAGTCTAATTAACATAGATGTACCCGACCAAAGCGAGCTCTATCAGAAATTGACCGAACCTAATGGGACTCATGTGGGCCGTTCCACTCCAGCCCAACAGGCAATCATTTTGGAATGGATAAATAAAGGTGCTAAAAACAATTAAAAGATGAACTTTATGAAATCAATCGTTAGACTTCTGACTATTCTTATGCTTGCTTTTTTATTCATCCCTATTTCATATGGGCAAGAAGAGGAAGAAGCAAAAGAAGTAGAAAGACCAGTTCGTTCTCCTTACGAGGCCGTAATGTTAGTGGATTTTCCCACAACCAAAACACCCGCTAAAGGATCCTTTGAATACTATATTCATCACCGCTTCGGCACATTCGATAATGGCATCTCTGATCTTTGGGGATTCTATGCCCCAGCGAATATTCGCATAGGTTTAAATTATGGGATAACCAAGAATATCAGTATTGGGTTCGGCACTGAAAAAAACCGAAAGATGCAGGAATTCAATGCTGCCTGGCGGATATTGGAACAAACACGGTCTAATAAAATTCCTGTAGCGGTAATGGCTTATGGCAATGTGGTAATCGATGCCCGAAACAAATCAGTTTTTGGTGAGCGATATGAAGGAACAAACCGGTTTTCATATTATGGTCAGCTACTTGTAGGTAGGAAAATTAGTAATGCTATGTCCCTTCATACAGGCTTAAGCATGTCACATTTCAATTCAGTGGATTCTTTGCTGGAACACGACAGAATCGCATGGCACTTCGGAGGTAGGATAAAAATTTGGAGTGACAACTCTTTCATATTCGAATATACGAATCCGTTGGAACTGATCTCCGAACACGATGAATTTACGAATCCACCAAAAGCTGGTCTTTCATTAGGCCTGGAGCTGGGAACCAGTACGCACGCTTTTCAAATCTTTATTTCCAATTATAATGGCATTGTGCCTCAGCAGAATATTTCCTTCAACCAGAATGACTTCTTTGATGGCGATATCCTCCTGGGATTTAATATAACGGTACGAATATAAACGCCAAAATAAAACTTCATGGAAGAAGAGAAAAATAGTCGTAGGACCTTCTTTAAAAAGTCATTAACCACCGGATTAGCCTCGGCAATGAGTATTACTTTATTGGACAGTTGTAACGACTTAGCAAAACCTGAAGGCGAACAAGTTATGGTCATGACTACAGATGGCCGTTTAGTAGCTGTAGATAGTTCAGCAATGCACGAAGTATCGAGGGAACCTGCCATCGGTGATGAAGCTAGACAAGGTATTCCGGGTCGTAAATTTGTTATGGTGATTGATTTGGGCAAGTGTAATAACGTCGGTAAATGTACTACAAGCTGTCAAAAAGGACACGATTTATCCGCTTCTCAAAAATGGATGCAAGTAATCCTAATGAAAGACAGCCAAGAAACGGATCCTTACTGGATGCCCAAGCCTTGTTTTCATTGTGATAATCCACCTTGTGTGAAAGTTTGTCCAGTAGATGCCACCTATAAAAGACAAGATGGGATCGTTTTAGTGGATAATGAAAGATGCATTGGTTGCAAATTTTGTATGTCAGCATGTCCGTATTCTGCAAGAATATTTAATTGGGAAGATCTTCCCCAATATGAAGATACAGAAACGACCTATTCGCCAGAGACAAGCGTACCAGGCCGAGTTGGCACAATAGGAAAATGTGATTTTTGTCCAGATCTCAGTAGAAAAGGTAAGTTGCCACATTGCGTAAGCGGTTGTCCTATGGGTGCAATATATTTTGGTGATGCCAATGAAGATGCCGTTTCAAATGGCACAGAAACCGTGCGTTTTAAAAAATTACTGGCAGACCGTTACGGATATAGACAATTAGAAGAATTGGGTACAGAACCCAGAGTATATTATCTACCGCCTACTGAACGCATGTTTCCCTACGAACGTGGGTTGGATAGACTTGATGAAAAACATCTTGAACTGTATAAAGATATCATATAATCTTGGTCATGGCAGAAATTAATTATGACAAATTACTAGCTAAATTTGAACACCCAATCAGGAAACCCTCAAGATCATGGTGGATTCTGATGGCCATTATGTTGTTATTTCTATTAATAGGAGTATTCGCCCTGATACAACAGATTGTTCATGGTCATATTGTTACTGGGATGCGCGATCATGTAGTGTGGGGAGTTTTCATCGTGAATTTTATCTACTTTTTGGGTATAGGTTATGCCGGGGCAATTCTCGCATGTGTTTTTCATCTCACTCGATTAAGATGGACTAAACCACTCCATCGAATTGCTGAATTATTTGCAATTATTGGGTCTTGTATCGGTCCTATCTTTATATTTCTTTGTATAGGAAGGCTGGATAAAATTCATTACATATTCACTTATGCCCGTATACAATCTCCTATTACTTGGGATGTCATTGCTATAGTTACTTGCTTAATTTTAGATTTCACTTATCTCTATATTGCCCACATAAGAGATTTTGCAAAGTTGAGGGATACGAAAGTTTTCAAACTCCCTGCCTGGAAGAAAAAACTTTATACAAAATTATCGTTGGGGTATGATGGTAGACCAGAGCAGATAAAAAAATTAAACAGAGCACAAAATATTCTGGCCGCAACAATTATTCCTACCGCAATTTTTGCTTATTCATTGTTGGGTTATTTATTTGGGATGAGCCTCAGACCCGGATGGCATAGTACCTTATTTGCACCTGAATTTGTATTGGTATCCCTGTATTCTGGTATCGCATTGCTTATTGTTCTGATGTGGGTTTATCGCAGGAGGTATCAACTTGTAAATATAATTACTGACCAACACTTTTATTACAGTGGATATGCGTTATTTTTATTGAGTGCTGGGTTTGGTTACTTTACTTTTAGCGAATATATTACAGAATGGTACAATGTCAGTGTTACACATGGCAAATGGATCAGTAAATTTTTTGATTTCAGTGAGTATGGAGGAATGTCCTTGATTACGATCTTATTTGCGATTGCCATTCCACTAATTGTTCTACTCATACCCAAATTCAGGTCACCTGATAGCATCACCTTCGTGTCCGTTCTAGTATTAATAGGTCTATGGTTTAAACGATATCTGATTATTGTTCCTACACTTGAAACACCTTACTTCCCTATTCAAGAAATAAGACCAGAATATGTACACTACCAGGCTACTTGGATTGAGTGGGCCTTGACACTTGCGGGAATAGCCCTGGGTGTCATCCTTCTAATGATTTTTAATACGCTCGCTCCAGTGGTTCCAGTAGCTGAAATGGAACATGAGGATGAAATCACGGTGCCAAAACCATTTTACCATTCTATAAAATAATTTAATATGGTTGGTAATTATCAAAATCTTTTCATTAAAAATACGATTGCTATCAGGTTAGTAATCCTGTTTCTGGTGCTTAGTTTTATTCCGGTTTTTGGACAAGATGAACCCCTGCGGGTGTTTATGTATCTTAATTATTATCAAACCGATGATGATCAATATTTAGAAACTGAATTAAAATATCGACAAGAGGGTAATTTCATTCAACTGGAAGGTGTTAAAGTCGATTTCTATTTAGAAAAGGATTCGTCCGATATCAAATTAGGCAGTGGAGTTACCGAGTTAAATGGAAAAACTCGATTGCATTTAAAGGATTACACGATTCAAAAAGATAGTAGTGGATTTGCACATTACTATTCCCAATTTAATGGCAGTGATGCTTATAAAAAAGCGCAGAAATCACTCTCTATTAAAGAAATTGATTTTTCGCTTGAGTCTGAAATCGTTGATTCAATCCCTACTCTCACGGTCAAAGGATATGAGAAATCTGGAACAGACAAGTCACCTATTGAAGATGCTGATCTACAGATATTCGTCAAACGATTGTATAGTGATCTACCTATCCATTCTGGATCCATCGAAGATGGATTATTTTCATATGAATTTCCAAAGGATATTCCCGGTGATGCCTCTGGCGATCTGTGGATTATTGCCAGAATTACTGATCATGATGATTACGGAACCGTAGAAACCAGAGAAAAGATCAGATGGGGTCAGCCAGTTTCCTTTGTCTTGGAACAAAAGCCCAGGGCTCTATGGAGCAGGGCACCACTTTGGATATTAATAGGTTTTTGGGTAGCCTTCATTTTGGTTTGGTATCATTATTTTTTCGCTATTTCCAAATTATTTGGTATTAAGAAACTTTGAGAAAAAAAAGTTCGTTCAAGTAAATGAAGAAATAAATAAATTAAACAAATACATTTATGAAAAAGATTCTAGTATTATTATTTACTGCAGGCATTTTCGTTTTGGTTGTCTCATTTGATGTCCAAAATGATCCTTGGGATATACCTGAAAAGTATTTAAAAATGGAAAACCCCACAGATGCTGATGACGGTGATTGTCTTGATGTAGGCAAATCATTGTACGTTAGGCATTGTAAGTCATGTCACGGATCGGAAGGTTTTGGTGATGGTAAAAAAGCTGGCGAAATTGAGACGGAAATGCCCGATCTCACCAGTGATGATTACAAAGCACAGAAACCCGGAGCTAAGTATTACCAATCATTTATTGGTAGAGACGATATGCCAAACTTTGAGAAAAAGATCCAAAGTGAGGAAGATCGTTGGTGTGTGATCAACTACATTAATAGTTTCTAACGAAAGATAGAATTTCTATTAATCCTTAATTGAGCCTTAAAATAGATATTTTAACTATTTGGAATGAGTATAAATATGCTCATTCCTTTTTTTTATCCTGCTGTAATTGGTAAAAAAATAAGTCAAGTTGAGTTTGTATTGTGCTCCATGCTGATTAGTAGCCAAGTTTCATTATACGACCAAAACGCCTATAACTAAAGCGATAACCAGGCATAATAATCCAACCAAACTCGATCGAAAAACAATTTTTTGGAAAAAGTAGTAACGCCAGCACCACACCCATCAACCCCAGAAAAAAGCCTGATATAAATTCAACAGCACTATAATCATAAATGGCATCTTCAAAATTGTAGGCCTCTCCTTTTTTATATTGTTTCTTCAGGGCTTTTTGGTTCAATTTTAAAAAATAAAACATTCTTTGAATTTCATCCTTTGCCCTGTCAGGTGATAATATTGGCTTTGAGTCAATCAAACGAATTCTGTTTCAGTAATTGGACCGATATTTCCCATATCAAATCATGCAAATTGTTATGCCGAAAGCAATGTTTGTGGAGTCGTCTTTTCTGATTCAATAGCAAAAATACTATGTGATATTAAAATAAAACAGCCTACAGACAGACTAATCATTTTTTTAAAATTCATCGGTTTATATTTTTTAGAAGTTGATAAGATTAAAGTAATCATTCTACATTCCTTAAACAAATTCAGGTCCAATCTTAAAAAAATAAAGATACTCAACAACCTGAACCAGGAATAGCATTAAATTCATATGATTCTATCTATCCAATTTATTATCTTTCCATTCAACAGCTTGAAACAAAGAACAATGAATTTTAACATTCTTTTTATTAGCCTATTATTTTTCTTATTTAGTGTATCCGAGCACTCTAAGATTCAAACTTTCCCGGATGCCAAAAATATCCAAGCCAAAGTAGAAGGATTCAGAGTACAGGAAGTATTGAAAGGGTCTGGGGAATACCTTTCTATCGCGACTGACCCCCAAGGTCGATTCATAATCTCACCCCGCTTTGGATCTGTGCTTAGAATGACCATTGAAGCAGATCAAGGCCAGGTAAGTGTGGACACTTTAGATTTGCAAGTCGAAGACTGCCAAGGATTGTTATATGCCTATGGCCATTTATATGCTATGGGTACCGGTGCTGGAAGTATTAGAGGTGTATATCGTATTCCTGACTTAAACGGACTTGGTCATTACGGTAGCCCCATCCTCATGAAAGAATTTCCTAAAAATGGTGATCACAGTGGGCATACCTTAGCCAAAGGACCTGATGGAATGATCTATTTTTTATCCGGTAATGCGAACAAAGTACCTAAGGGCTCCGATGTTAGCTATATAAATGATGACTGGCATACTGATCATCCCATGATGCTTGAATCCATTTACGGATCTGATCAATTACCACCCGGAGGATTTGTTATGCGGACTGATTCTTTAGGTTCTCACTGGACCCTTTATGCTATGGGTTTGCGCAATCCGTATGACATGTGTTTCAATGCCGCGGGGGAACTATTTACTTTCGACTCAGATATGGAATGGGATTTCAATCTACCCTGGTATCGACCCACTCGGGTTAACCATTTAGTATCCGGTTCAGACTTTGCGTGGAGGCCCTTTAATGCCAAGCGATTTGATCACTATCCCGATGTATGGCCAGCCGTAATGGATTTTGGTAGAGGGTCACCTACCGCCACTACGTTTGGAACGGAAACAAATTTCCCAGAAAAATTCCAGCAAGCCCTATTCCTGGGAGATTGGTCTTATGGTAAAATTTACGCCATGCATCTCCAAGAAAAAGGTTCTAGTTATGGAGGTGCTTACGAAGTATTTGCAACTGGAAAACCACTGAACATCACGGATATGGTGTCCGGTCATGATGGAGCGCTTTATTTTGTAACCGGTGGGAATGGAACTGATACTGGACTATTTAGAATTGTCTGGACAGGAGAAAAGCACCAACCGGTCTCTAACCAAGCTAGTGAGTTACGCCAACTTCGACATAAAATCGAGGCATTTCATCTGGCTGAAGATACCTCGGGTCTAGCGATGGCACTAAAGTATATTGACCACCAGGATCATTTCATTCGCTATGCGGCTAGAATCATTTTAGAACGAAATGATCCGAATCACTGGATAGCCACCTTAGATAACAACCTCAACTTTGAAGGAAAAACGAATCTACTTACCGGATTGATCCGAGCAGAGTCGCCTTCCTTGTATAATGAAACCATTGTAGACCAGCTGACTACATTCAATTTCAAATCCTTAAAGCCCGATCAACAAGCTGGGTTACTTAGATTATTTTCACTCTATAAATTACGCAATGCAGCCATCACCAAACAGGAGTTGCAACGAATATACCAGTTTTTGATACCACAATACCCTTCCGATCATTCATTGGTCAATAGAGAAATGAGTAGAACCCTGGCGTTTATAAGCGATGCTTCAAAAAATAATGAATTTTTTATTACTCAGACGATTCAGTTACTAGAAGCTTCGAATGACTCCAAGATGATTATTCACTACCTGGAAATGCTCAGGCATGTGCAGCAAGGTTGGACAGATGAATTGCGACTAGCTTTCCGTCACTGGGCAAATTATGCAATCAACAATTGGTCCGGCGGCAGTTTATACACTTTCTTTGTGAAACAGATTTTACAAGACTTCGAAAGTCATCTTAGCGATATGGACATAAAGCGGTTAAATGAATTTGAGAACAAACCTTTTAACCCGGTTTACAATGGTCCTTTCAAAGCCAAAAAAATTAACCGGGTTGTATCTAATGTCAGCAATGGTTTTGTAAAAAATTGGGCTTATGAAGACCTTGAGTATTCATTGGAGTTAGTGAATTCACCGCGTGGCGGTCGACAAAGGGATTTGCATAGAGGATATCAAATGCTGGATAAAGGCCTCTGTTTTAATTGTCACTATATATATAATCGGGGCGGAGCTTTTGGTCCGGAACTTACTCTTGCATCCAACAGTTTTGGGGTTGAAGAATTATTGCGGACCACCATCTATCCAAGTGAAGCCATCAATTCAAGATTCCAGTCCACTGAATTTGATCTCAAAGATAATGGATTTGCCCGGGGAAGAATCATGAACGAAAGTGAAACCCATTATGTAATTCAATTAGATTGGACGGGTAATGCTATTGAAGAAATTCCAAAGGAATCAATTACTAAGACAACACCATCTGCTCTATCAGATATGCCCCCGGGTCTAATAAACTCCATGCAAAAAAATGAGATATTGGATTTACTATACTTTATTACTGAATTACCTGGAAACATAGATGATCCCATGGCATTCGATATATTGGAAAATAAAACTTACGCTCCTTTCGGCGACTCTGTTTTAATAGAAATCTTGAACTATAGCCAGCAGGGTAACCTGTTTTTTCAAATTGGTCATGAATCGTTTCAATCTTATCAAGGCCCTTTTTATGTATACGATTCCGAGCAAATTTCAGCATATAAACTTTTGGAAGACAGTCTTTCTGAAGTAAAATTAAGAACAGTCCATTTTTATGATCCGGATATTAATGGCTTAAATTATGCAATCTATACCGGTGTAACCGAGCGGTTAGGTCCTATATCAACCGCGCCAAATTTCCAGGGGATAGCCCGTTCATTTGATATTACGCGGGTCGTGCAGGATATTGATAATTTCGAGATCCGTTTGGATGGTTATCTCAATGTGGAAGAACCCGGAGAGTATTTGTTCTATGCTGAATTTGACGATGCACTAAAACTATATGTAAATGACGAATTACTGATATATGAAAAAAATAGGCGCTGGGGAAGTAATAGTGCACAGTGTGTCTATTTAGAAAAAGGACTGGTGACCATTAAGGCCTATTTATATGATGAGCTTTCTACCGAATACCTTAACATTGAATATGAAGGCCCTAATTTTAGAAGGAAAGTTATTCCTGCGCATCAATTATTTTTAAAGAAGTAAATACGCTTTCATTTTCTAAACGATTATCGAATGAGAACCTTACTATTTTTATGCATCTTACTCCCTGTATTTAATCAACTTATTGGTCAATATACAGCTCCTCAAAATCAAGCCTCCT
>JAHEJC010000251.1 GCA_024639065.1 Lewinellaceae bacterium
ATAAGTGATTCGATCATTGGTTAAAAGCCTCTTTTGAGGTTTTCCCTTCGGTCGCAGGGCGAGGTTTATGCTTCATTCTTGATTTTCTTATTCGCAGTATGAAGCACTGCGTAAATCCCTTTTTCAAGCGATGTATATTTTAAGTGCTTTTCTGCATCTTTACACTTATGAGAGGTAGTTTATTTGTCATGTTATGGTGTTTGATATCGTTATGTAGCTATAGTCAGACCTGGGAGGAATATATGCAAGCGTCTTCAAGGTACCGTATGTACGGTAATGACAGTTGTTTTATCATGATTGATAAAGCCATCGAGATTGCACCTGATGTAGAAAAGAGAGGGCTATCCAAAATTTATAAAGGGGCTACGTACATGCGGTTTGCCCGCTGGGATGAAGGAATTGATCATCTCAATAAGGTTATTAGAGAAGATTCTCTCTTTTTGTCAAATTCCTTAAAGGCCAGAGCATTTAACGCATTGGCTATTCTGTATGAGGGAGAGGAGTCTTTTGATGATCAGGTATTCAATGCCCAGCGCGCACTGGATTTTGCACTAATAGCTATGGATACCGCACAACTCATTGATGCTTATACTAATCTGCTCAGGGCTTCAAGCCGTTTGGGCAAAGCAGATGAAGCCATCAACTATGGGATGATCGCTATGGATCATGCACTAGTTTTTAAGGATAAAATCAAATTGTACAAGGTAGCCCATAATCTGTTTTCACCAAATATTGACATAATTGATGAAGAACCAATTGCCGACTACTTAATTCAATTTATTGAAAGGACTAAACCCAAAGAGTTACCGACAGATGGATATCATACTGGATTTCAATTTCTTGAACAGTACAATATTGGCTTAGAACAGTGGAAATCTCTTTATGAAAAACTGGCCTTAAATGACAGCCCTTTTCTGTCAAGTCTAGGGATAAGATATAGCCATGCTTTGCAAGAGTCTGGATTGTTCAACAAGGCTTTGGAGGTAAATGATGCACTTTATGCATCCACGTTGGGACAAGGAGATCCGGTGAGTGCAAAAATCCTCACCCTGATGAGCTATCAGATTTTGAAGAAGCAGAATAAATATTTAGATGCAAATCAATATCTGGAAAGGTTTTATTCACTCAAGGATAGCCTGCAAAGTGTCGAAGTTCAAAACAACGTAAACGCTTTGAACATCAAATTTGAAACAGCACGAAAAGATCAGGAAATAGCAGAACAGGAAATAGAACTCCTAGAGAGTCAAAAGCAACGCAATTATTTGATCGTTGGAATTCTTGGATTGCTGTTTTTCGGATCATTTATCGTCTTTACCTTAATCGGGAGGCATGCATATCAAAAACAGTTAGCTCATCGTGAGCAAGAGATCCAATTTCAGAAAATTCAAAAATTGCAGCAGAAGCAAAAAATTGTAGCCTTGGATTATATGCTCATGGGAGAGGAAAATGAACGGAAACGGATAGCCAAGGATTTACACGACTCACTCGGTGCCCAGTTGGCCTCGGTAAAACTACAGTTGAAAAAGCTACATCAGGATATCGAAGGGATAAGTGAAATTTCGTTATTTCAGAAGACCGAAGCGATGCTGGAAAACGCAGCGCAGGATGTGAGACGTATTTCGCATGACATGATGCCCGATGCGTTGGTCAACCTGGGCCTATCTGCTGCGATTGAAGACCTGACCAACAATATAAATGAAGGTGGCAACTTGCAAGCCAACGCCTATTTTTTCGATGTCGAGGAAGCACAACTTACCGACCAACAAAAAGTAGGTATTTATCGGATTGTACAGGAGCTATCCCAGAATGTGTTGAAACATGCACAGGCAGCGCATATGGTTATTCAGTTATCTCAAGAAGATTATCGTCTCAAACTTGAGGTAGAAGATGATGGTATTGGATTTGATCCAATTAACTGGCATGAAAGCGATGGCATAGGTTTAAAGAATATTGATTCACGGATCAAATATCTGGATGGAGCATTGCAAATCAATTCGAAACCAGGGGGGCCTACCTCTTTTACAGTTACCTTGCCCCTTGAAGACCAAGGATAAGTCACTATATTCGTCCTGGATATGGTAAACTGGATCAAGGTTGTAAGGATTATATGGCCCGGCATGCTTTCATTTGTGATCATGCCACTATGGATCAATGCCAGTACGATAGATTCCATCAGACTGAAGCTCAGTCTAAATCCTTCTCCTCCTGAGTTAATCGATCTATCCATTGATTTATCAGACTATTACCTGGATCAAGGTTTTAATGACTCGGCCGTGTGGGTGGTGGAGGAAGCAATACAAATTGCTCAAAAAAATAAACTCCCGCAAGCAGAAGCTCGGGGTTATTATGCCCTTGGATATGCCTATGACCTGTCCGGGAAGTTAGAAGAAGCATTGAAATATTATGAAAACGCCAGGGCACTTTTTGAAGAACTAGGCATCAAAGAAGAAGTAGCCACCTGCATGAACTCCAAAGGTGTGGCGGCCTATTTCAAAGGCGATTTCGAGCTAGCGCTCCAGCACTATCTTGCTACACTGGAATATTCTGAGGAGCATCAAATTAAATCGGTGATGGCTAATACGTTAAATAATTTAGGCGTAATCTACCGCATCACTTCCAAAAATAAAGAAGCAATTGAGATCTATCATAAGACTTTAGCTCTAAGCCGGCAGACGGAAAATGAAAATATGATCGCCACTTCCTTTCATAATTTGGGCGTGGCCTTTAACTTCGATAGTGTGCTGGATTCAGCACTTATCTATTTTGATAGTGCCTTGTACCATTACGAATTATTAAAAGATACCTTTGAAATTGGAAGAACTTCTACGGCTATCGGCGAAGCATATTATTTCACGGCAAAAGATTACCAAAAGGCTAGACCCTACTTATTCAGAGGAGCACAATATCTTCAAGGGGAATCTAATCAGGAAGAATTATCCAAAACCTACTTGCTAATGGCCCAGGTAGAACGAGATGATGGACATTTCAATTTGGCCATTGAATATTTTCAAGAAGGGCTTAACCTGGTGGAAGGAACTGATCGAGAGGATGTTCTATTAGATTTTTACAAGGAAATGGAAGCCTGCTATAATCAATATAATCGGCCGGATCAAGCACATAAGTACTTAAAAAAATACATAAATATTTACAAAAAAGTCCAATCAACTGAAAAGCTCAATGCAATTGAAGAATTGCAAACCAAATACGAAACCCAGGAGAAAGATAAGGAGATCGCACTACAGGAGATCACCATTTTAAAAAGTCAAAGGCAGCGAAACTTGCTTTTGGGTGGTATAATGGGATTGTTTTTGATGGGTGGTTTCATTTTCGTGACTGTTCGCAGAAGGCATGCTTATAAAGCTCAAATCGCCCAGCAAGAAAATCTTATCCAACAAGAAAAAATCAAGAGACTAGAACAAGAACAGAAAATCATGGCCCTTGATTATATGTTGATGGGTGAAGAGAATGAACGCAAACGCATCGCCAAGGATCTGCATGATTCCTTAGGTGCACTCCTGGCCTCAGCTAAGTTACAACTCAAAACGTTCAATGATAAAGTCGCCGGTACTCAAGACAATACTTTCTATTCAAAAACTGAGGGTTTAATCGAACATGCAGCTCAGGAAGTTCGTCGTATCTCTCACGCTATGATGCCGGATGCTTTAGTCAACATGGGATTAACTTCTGCAATCGAAGACCTGGCCAATTCAATAAACTCCGGAGGGTCAATTCATGCTAATGCCTATTTTTTCGATTTGGATGAAATACAATTAACTGATCAGCAGAAAGTGGCCATATACCGCATTATTCAAGAACTGAGCCAAAATGTGCTTAAACATGCGCAAGCGTCGGAAATGGTCATTCAATTGTCTTTAGAAGATGATTTACTCAAACTTGAAGTAGAGGACAACGGTATCGGACTCGATCTAGCACTTTCAGAACGAAAGGAAGGCATGGGTCTTAAGAATATCCGTTCGAGAGTACAATACCTGGATGGTAGCTTGGAAATTAATTCTAAGCAAGGAGGGCCTACCATATGCTCGATTTCAATACCTCTTTCAACAACTATCGAATCGAACATTTAACAACGATCGAATCACTTTGTAGCGTTGTATTTAATACCGGTTCTGACCATCGGAGATGTTAATTCCAGAACGCATCCTTATTCTGATAAAGTGATTCGATCGTATTTAGGGCTTATGTCCTTTTATGCTTGCAAACCTTTTCAACGAGTGAGGTCTTTCGTCATAAAGAAGCATAAGGAAGATTCCGGTTTCTTCTCTCCCTTCATTCTTCAATTCTTACTTGCACGACATACGGATGGGCTAATATCCCTTGTTCGGGCGATGTGTAGAATTGCATAATCAACCAATTTTGCCATATGATCAAATCAATGTCCATATTAATCCTTTTTCTTCACTTCAATTTACTGAATGCTCAGGATCCACTAACCGATGCTTTTGGTAGTGTTCGGGTTGGGCAATCTCAGGATTCCAGTCCGCCACCTGGTACTATCCGCTTTGAAGGAGAAGATCTAAAAGGATGGAATGGTTTTTTTTGGATATCGTTTACTGATCATGCGATTGTTGGATTTGTTAATGATATTGACGGAAATACTTATAAAACGATTCGAATTGGAAATCAAGAATGGATGTCGGAAAACTTAAGAACAACCAAGTATAATGACAATACCTTCATCCCGAATCTTGAGCTGAACAGTGACTGGACAACAGCTACCCAGGGTGCGTGGTGCTGGTATGGCAATCAAAGTATTTTTGATATACCCTATGGAAAACTTTACAATTGGATTGCGGTGAATACTGGTAAATTATGTCCATTGGAATGGCACGTATCTACCCTTGAAGATTGGACGACACTGCGTCTATTAGTGACGAATGCTGATCTACGAGATATAGGAACCAGCCATTGGATACCTCCAAATGCTGACGCAACGAATGAAACTGGCTTTACAGCAGTAGGTAATGGTAAGAGAGCCGGTTTCAGCGGATACTTTGAAAATCTTCAAGAATATTCATCAATTTGGGTGGCTGAAGAATATAATACCAATAATGGTCAAGACGTAGGTGTAGGACCTACAAATAAAACAGGATTCTCGACACCGGATAAAAGGTCAGGCCTTGCCGTACGCTGTGTAAAAAATTAATAAGTATGAAAAAATGGATATCAATAACGGTTTTACTAACCTCTCTGTTACCTAGGTTCACTTTTTCTCAGTCCATAGAAATAGAAGGCGACCTCACTATCGAAAATGCATCCTTAATTTCTCCTCCTGCAGGAACAATACGTTGGACAGGCCAGGATTTTGAAGGCTGGAATGGATCTCAATGGATATCTTTAACGGGATATGCTCGATTAGGCAGCTTACAGGATATCGAGGGTAACCAATACGTAACCATAAGAATCGGATATCAGGAATGGATGATGGAAAATCTAAAGGTTTCAACGCTCAATGACAATTCGGATTTTGACCAAATACAAGATCCTGGGCAATGGTCTTTACTCGATAAAGCGGCTTGGTGCTGGTATGAAAATAAAGAAGAAAATGAGGAAGTTTATGGTAAGCTCTATAACTGGTACACGGTCAACACTGGCAAATTATGCCCAATTGGATGGCAAGTGGGATCTGATGCTGAATGGATGACTTTGATCAATAGCCATGGAGCCGTCTCGAATGCTGGTGTAAGAATGAAGGATACCGTTGCAGAATTTTGGAAAAATTCTTCTGAACCTGGTATGAATGAAAGAGGGTTTCGAGCTCGTGGAGGAGGGTATAGGAATGCGGCAGGGAGCTTTAATAATATGCTATATAATGGATACTTTTGGACATCTAGTTCATATGACATGAGCAATGCCTGGTTTCAAATTTTGTATTTCGATCAATCCAAAATCGATGCTATACCCGGAGATAAACGATATGGGCTGTCCGTTCGATGCTTTAGATCTTTATAAAAGAATACTTGATGAATAATAGTATATTTTGCTCAATATTTATTCTTTTAATTGCCAGCAATTTTAAGGCACAAATGCATATCCAGGGTGGATTGAAATTGGGAGACGAGACTTCTTTGCTGAAAGCGGGGACCATGCGCTGGAATGGCCTGGACTTTCAAGTATGGAATGAGATTACCTGGGTTTCTCTTTCAGGAAATGCTCGAATGGATTCTGTAGCTGATATTAATGGTAATGTCTATAAGACCATAAGGATCGGAAGCATTGATATCATGACAGAAAATCTTCGCGTGACCCATTATAATAATGGTGATGAAATCAATTGGACCGTCAACAATAATGCATGGATACAAGACACCCTCGGCGCTTGGTGCCATTATGATAATAATCACAATTATGAATCTAGCTTTGGTAAACTCTATAACTGGTACGCGATAGATACAGATCTTTTGTGCCCTGATGGGTGGTCAATTCTTTATGATTGGAATTATATGATTGATCAATTGGGCGGTGCCTCGACAGCCGGAGGCAGGCTTAAAGAAACTGGTCTCGATGGATGGATTAATGAAAACATCGGGGCAGATAACGAATCTGGCTTCACTGGAAGAGGAGGAGGGTACCGAGATCAAAATGGATTATTCCATGATCTAGGTGAACTGGGAGGATGGTGGTCAAGTAAGGAAGTCAATGGAGATATAGAACTATTATTTCTATTAAATGATGCCATTAAAGCAGATATAAGTACAGGACACAAAAATCTTGGTTTGTCCATTAGGTGTTATCGACAATAATAATTTAGCTGCTTTGTTGAGCGTAGCCTAATGCTTTGTTTGTATAGATTATTACCAGTAAAATGCCTTTTTTAGAAGAATGGAAAAACGATTATTTCGAGATTCCAATGACCTTGATCGGTTAAGTGATTTAACCAATCAAATTGACAATTTGCTCAGAGAGATTCGGTTTAAATTTGACAAACTCCAAATGGAGATTGGCAAACTAAACACTGAAAATATAAATAAAATTACAAAACAGATTTTAGAAAAAAATTCAGGTTCTTTATTAGAGATACAAGAATATTCGGAATTTAAAAATCTTGATATACGCAGTTCGATTGAATATTTAACTAGCCAAATCTATTACGCATATGGAACCACTTCCATCTTCCATTTTTTAGATTTGGACGATACCTGCTGGTCGGAATCATTAAGGTTAAATTTATTTAAAACCCTGAGGTCTTTGTTTATCAATTTTTATAAATTTTATGCTTCATCCTATATGGCTTTGGAATTGACCCAAGAATCTGAAATGGTTATGGTGGATCTGAAATTTAAGGGCTGTAAGCTATTGAATGTTAATGAATCCTGTGAACATAGATCTATTGAATTCTTAATCCAAAAAATGTCTGGAGTCTTTACTATAAATTACCTAGCGGGAAAGCAGGTTGATATAACTTTGGAGGTTCCACTTTATCCGTAACTTTAGAAAGTAAATATCATTCTATTCATCTAGTCACTAATCCTACTTAATGGTTAAAGATCAGAAGGATTCTTGAAATCCTGTGAATTGTATTTTCAGCCATTCAACCTTTACCTTAATCCTCATTCATAAAATCCCTTTTTCGAGGGATGTGTCGGCCCTATGATATACTCAAATTTGTATACCTAGATAGTTTTATCAAAATCTAAAAAGTGAAATCATGAAATTCTTACTTTTCCTTTGTACATGCATATATTCAATTTTTGCCTATAGTCAATCCGTTGAACTAGATAACACCCGTCCATCATTGAAAGTTATAGATGCTGGATCTGATGTGGGTATTGAATTGGGATATTATAATAGCGGTGGTCAGGAGCTGGGATACCACTTAAGTATAAAAGATCAGCCCGGCACTAATGAACGAATTCATTTTTTTGGAGGTAACCAATCCGACAGTCCTTTTCTCGAATTCTTAAATCCTTCTGGAGATCCTGCAATCCGATTCTTTGGAGAAGGTTATGGCCCTTCTCAACTCTTAGGGCGCATTATTACCGATCAACTTGAAATTAAAGCTGGATCAGATTTGGCTGAATATTTTGATTTTAGTACTGAAGAGGACATGAAACCCGGGATGATTGCATCCATAGATCCAGCACAAGCAGGTAAGCTTCAGCTTTCAGACCAGGCATATGACCAAAAAGTAGTAGGAATCGTTAGTGGGGCTAATGGTCTGGCAACCGGTATGTTTATGGGACAGCAAGGATCGATCGCAGATGGAGCACACCCAATAGCATTAACGGGTCGAGCATATGTACATGTTAGCAATGAGAATGGTAAGATCAACCCCGGTGATTTCTTAACTACATCTTCTCGGCCTGGATATGCCATGCGGGTTAAAAAATTACGCAAAGCAAAAGGAGCTATTATCGGTAAAGCGATGAGTGAAATAGATGATAATGGATTTGTGTTGGTACTGATTAATTTACAATAAGTGCAAGTAACCCATTTTATGAATCATAAAATTAACAAGACTATGAAATATCTAGGTTACTTAATTGCATTGACTGCGGTGGTTGGACTTGCCTTCCTTAAACAAAAGAATATTCCGGACTCAGCTTTGATGAAAGCGGTCATCTATGACCAGGCAGGCGAAGAAGTCTGGAATTCTACATCCTTTGGACAACGATGTATCAACCTTGTCAATGGTGTTCCTCAGATTACAATAGGAGAGGAATTCCCATTATTTAGTGCTTACTTAGATGAAGTCAACGCAGATAAGTTATCCGTTTGGTTGGATTATGGAAGTGGGTATAAGCATTACCTTGATCGAAATCTTGATGATTTAGCTTTAAATGCTTGGTCTCAGGCACTCACAAAAAGGGGGGATAAGTTTAAGTCTCCTAGCAACAATGTAGTAAAATTACAAGATAAATGGGATGAACCGGGAAATCCAATAGAAAGGCAGCAATGGAGACTTTTACAAAAAGGAGGTCAACTAGATTTTGAAAGCCGTTCATTTGCTAGAAGAATTATTCAGCAAAACATTGAAACAGTAAAAAAAGAAACAAAAAGTTATTTAAGAGATGCAGGCGTAGCGCATTGGACCTCGATGGGTCCCGATAATATAGGTGGAAGAGTTCGCGCTATAGCCATTAACCCTTTGAATGATAAGGAAATATACATTGGTGCTGCTGGAGGAGGTATCTGGAAAACGGAAGATGGTGGTCAAAACTGGGTCAATCTTGACGACTTTATGGCATCACTGGCCGTAACTAGTATTGTCATTAACCATAACGAACCCAATATATTGTATGCATCGACTGGGGAAGGACAACCTTCTGTTCAAGGGCAACCTGGAGCCGGAATATTTAAAAGCACGGATGCAGGAGAAACTTGGGATTTGTTACCAGGTACAACAAGTTATATCTGGGTCAACAAATTAGAAATGCACCCCGCTGATCCGGATATAATTTATGCAGCTCTAGCTTATGGAACGAATGATGGCACTTCAATGAATGGAAACCTGGTTCGTACGTT